>JAIVGV010000069.1 GCA_020201365.1 Acidobacteriota bacterium | reverse complement strand
GCACAACGCTTTGCCCCACGAACTCCGCCAGGCTGGGAACAGAGCAACGGTAGTGCGGGCAGCGTGTGTTGCGGGTCGGTCCGGAGCCTGGCCACTTTCGCGAGAGAGTCGCCGCGCACGTTCGGCGCTTCGTGGTTTGCGCGCGCGCGCGCACGGTTGGAGCACAATCCGACTGCGCCGCGCCAGCAGACTTACGAGCCGACGCGCGCGGCGACTCTTTTTACTTTTGCGCCGCGCCTTCGACAATGAAGCACTCACACATCTTCTTCGCCGCCTTGTTAATCGTCGGCTTTGCTGTTAGCGGCTACGCGCAGAAGCGCAAGCCCGCGGGCTTCTGCCCGCGCGGCGTGACGCAAGCCGATCTGAACGAATGCGCGGCAGAAGAGCTTCGCAAGACCGACGCTGAACTCAACCGCGTTTACCAGCAACTTCTCGCCGCGAACAAGGACGATCAGAATTTCATAGATAAGCTCAAAGCCGCACAGCGCGCGTGGCTCAGTTTCCGCGACGCGCAACTCGAAGCCCTCTATCCCGCGCCCGATCCGCAGTCGCAATACGGCTCGGTCTTCCCCATGTGTTACAGTCTCGCGAAGGCCGAGCTCACCGCCGAGCGGACGAAGCACCTGCAACGCATGTTGAAGGGCAGAGAAGGCGACGTTTGCAACTGGGACGTTCATTAGGCGCGCGGCGCGGATGAAGATCAACTTCAAGCGACTCGACCACGTGCAGCTCTGCTGCCCCCGCGACGGCGAGACGCGCGCTCGCGACTTCTACGGCGGGCTGCTCGGACTCCGAGAGATCGAGAAGCCCGAACCCTTGCGCGCCCGCGGCGGGATGTGGTTCGAGATCGCCGGCGTGCAACTCCACATCGGCGTCGAGGACGCTGCGGCGAAGTCTAAAAGACATCCCGCGTTTGAGATCGAGAATGTCGAAGGCGTGAGAAAGTTTCTCGAACAGAACGGCGTCCCCACGCGCGACGAGCCCGACATCGCAGGCGTCCGCCGCTTCTCCTTCTTCGACCCCTTCGACAACCGCATCGAGCTTTTAGAAAAGACGACGACTAATTCTTAGTTTTGCTGATTGCTGACTGCTCCCCATGACCTACCAAGTCATCGCGCGCAAGTGGCGACCGCAGGCGTTCGAGGAGGTGACCGGACAAGAGCCGATCACGCGGACGCTGCGCAACGCCGTCGAGCACGACCGCCTGCACCACGCTTACCTGTTCTCCGGCGCGCGCGGCGTCGGCAAGACGACGACCGCGCGACTCTTCGCTAAGGCGCTCAACTGTCACAAGTCCGACCGCCCGACGCCGACGCCGTGCCGCGCCGAAGACCCCGCGGCTTGCGCGTCGTGCCGCGAGATCGCCGAGGGGCGCTCGATTGACGTGCTCGAAATTGACGCCGCGTCGAACACGGGCGTCGAGAACGTTCGCGAGACCATCGTTAACACGGTCAACGTGCGTCCCGCGCGCGACCGCTTCAAGGTCTTCATCATTGACGAAGTTCACATGCTCTCGACCCCGGCGTTCAACGCGCTCCTGAAAACGCTGGAAGAGCCGCCGCCGCGCGTCGTCTTCATCATGGCGACGACCGAGGCGCACAAGATACCCGACACGATCCTCTCGCGCTCGCAGCAGTTCGAGTTCCGCACCATCCCCGCGCAAAAAATCTACGAGCGCCTGAGACTGATCGCCGACGCCGAGAAGATCAAAGTCGCGGACGACGCGCTGCGAGAGATCGCGCGCGCGGGCGAAGGCTCGATGCGCGACGCGCAGTCCGCCTTCGATCAGGTCATCAGCTTCAGCGAGGGCGAGATCGAGACCGCCGACGTGGAAGCCGCGCTCGGAATCGCGGGCGAGGAGCTGCGCGCGCGCGTCATGCGCGCCGTCGCCGCCGCCGACACGAAGGACGCGCTCGCGGTCGTTGACGATCTCGTCGCGCGCGGTCACGACCTCCGCAACTTCTGCCGCGACATGCTGGCGCGCGTGCGCGACCTGCTCGTCGTCAAGGTCGCGGGCGAACAGTCCGAGCTGTCGGACGCGACCGAGGCGGAGCGCGCGGGACTCGCGCGCGAGTCGCGCGAGTTCTCCGAGTCCGATCTCGTGCGTTTCTTCCACAGCCTCACCGAGACCGAGCAGCGCCTGCGCGAGGGCGCGCACCCGCGCTACCAGTTGGAGATCGGGCTCGTCAAACTGATCGAGATGCGGCGGCTCGCGCCCGTCTCGCAGATCATCGAACGCCTCAACGCGCTCGAAGAGGCGCTGCGCGCGGGCAAGTCCCCGGCTGCAACTTCGCAGACTCCGAGCGGCGGCGCGGCGGGCGGCGCGGCGACGCGCGGCGGCTCAGGCGCGCCGCCCGCTTCGCGCACGCCGACAAGATCGCGCGCCGAAAGCCACACGCCGCACGCCGCGGCGACGGCGAGCTCCGCGCCCGCTCATGACGCGCGACCTGCGGGCGGTGCGTCGGACGGCGACGCGGCACGCGGCTATTCGGCGGACGACACGCCGCCGTGGGAAGATCCGCCGCGCGAGCCTTCGCCGCCCGCGCTGCGTCTGGTCGAGCCGCAGAGTCCGCAAGACGAGGCGGGGCGCGCCCGGTCGCCCGCTCCGGCGCGCGCGCAGTCGTCAGGGTCGGCGGACGGCGACGGGTTCAGCCTCGCGTCGGCGCAGGCTCCGCCGCGCGTCGAGTTCGAGCCGCCGCGTGAGGTCGCGCGCGAGGACTCGTTCGTCGAGCGGCTCAAGCGGGCTTTGGAAGATCGGCGCAAGCCCTTCGTCGCCACGGCGCTCGACGCGGCGCGCAAGGTGGAGCTGCGCGGCGACGAGCTGCTCGTCGAGTTCGCGACCGAAGCGAAGTTCATGCGCGACAACCTGTCGAAGCCGGAGAACGCGCGGCTGCTGCGCGAGGCTTGCTCGGAGGTCGCCGGGCGCCATGTCGGCGTCGCCGTCGTCATGCGCGACGAGCGGGAGTCAGCCGAGTCTGCCGCCGAGGACGACGAGCGGCGCGCGCGCGAGCGTCTGCGCGAGCTGGCGGAGCAAGACCCGCACGTGCAGGACGTGCTGCGCATTTTCCGCGCAGAGATCGTTGACGTGCGACCGGCGGACAAGGCTTAAAAGTCTGGAGTCAAGAGTCCGGGGTCTGGAGTCGGAAGAAGAAGATTTCTTGCCTTTGACTCCAGACTCGCGACTCGAGACCCCGGACTTTTTTAGTCCGAACAAAGTGTGCGCCGCGCGCGTATAGACGGGCTGACGGAGGTTGTTGGCTGAATGCGAAATCCTGTGATCGCGGGCGTGCTAAGTTTCCTGGTGCCGGGCGTGGGGCAGCTCTACAACGGTCAAATCTTCTGGGGGCTGCTGTGGCTGCTGCTCTTCGGCGTCTCCTGGATCGGGACGGCGGGCTTCCTCGGCTGGATCGTCCACATCATCTCGGCTTGGTCGGCTTACAGCTACGCGAAGGATCATCCGGTGCGACTGTAAGACGCGCTGCCGGATCGTGACTTGCGCGGGCGCGCGGGCTCATCAGGGCTCGCGCGCCCGCGCCGTTTTCAGCACGCGCGCGCGGGCCGGTCTCCGAGCGCCGCGTCTCGCCTTACGTCCCGCGGCGTCGCTCACGCGCGTTTTGACAGCGCCCGATCCGCCTCCCTATACTTTCCCGTCCGTGAGCGCGCGAGCGCGCCCGACCCTCGCCGCGAACGACTTTTGTGCGCCGCCCGCACGCGGGTTCGGACGCCTCACGAAGTTTTCAGCCGGACGGAGTTTTGCCCCGATGAAACGCAAAGTAACGCTCGCCGCCGCCGCCCTGTGCCTCGTCGCGCTCTCAGCCGCGAGCGCCGCCGCGAAGGACGCGTGGACGAGCGTGCGCACGAAAAACTTTTTCCTCGTCGGCAACGCGAGCGAGAAGGAGATCAGGCTCGTGGCGACGCGGTTCGAGCAGTTCCGCTTCGTCTTCTCGCAGCTCTTCCCGCGCGCGAACATGGCTTCGATCACGCCGACCACCGTCGTCGTCTTCAAGTCCGACTCGTCCTACACGCCGTTTAAGCCGCTCTACAACGGCAAGCCGCAGGCGTCTATCGCGGGCTACTTCCAGCCGGGCGAGGACGTGAATTACATCACGCTCACCTCCGAGAGGCAGGAGGAGAACCCCTTCGCCGTCATCTTCCACGAGTACTCGCACCTCGTCATCAACAACAACATCGCCGATCCGCCGCTCTGGTTCAACGAGGGGCTCGCCGAATACTACAGCACCTTCGACGTCTCGGACGGCGACAAGAAGATCACGCTCGGCGCGCCCGTCTCCAACCACGTCTTCCTGTTGCGCGAGCAGTTCATGCCGCTCGAAAGTCTGCTGCGCGTGACGGAGAGCTCGCCCGCCTACCACGAGCGCGACAAGACGGGCGTCTTCTACGCGGAGTCTTGGGCGCTCGTGCACTACCTGTTGCAGGGCAACGGCGGGCAGCGCGTCAAGCAGCTCGGTCGCTTCAGCGAGCTGCTCGCGCAGGGCAAGCCGCTCGAAGAGAGCTTCCAGCAGGCGTTCCAGACCGACTTCAAGACGATGGAGCGGGAGCTGCGCGACTACGTGAAGAACACGAACTACCGCGCGCAGGTCTTCACGCTCGACGAGCCGCTCGTCTTCGACGCGGAGATGACCGTCGCGCCGCTCACCGAGGCGGAGGCGCAAGCCTACCTCGGCGATCTGCTCCTGCACACGAACCGGCTCGACGAGGCGGAGGCGCGGCTCAAGCAGTCGCTCGCGCTCGCGCCCGACACCGCACAGGCGCACGCCTCGCTCGGCATGCTGAAGGTGCGCGAGGGCAAGTTCGCGGAGGCGAAGGACGAGCTGCGCAAAGCCGCCGCAGGCAACTCGCAGAACTACCTCGCGCACTTCTACTACGCCTACGCCATGGTGCACGAGGACATGGGCTCGAACCTCGGCGGCTCCTACATCCTGCCCGACGCGGCGCAGACGATCCGCGCCGAGCTGAGGAAGGCGATCGAGCTGAACCCGTCTTTCGTCGAGCCCTACTACCTGCTCGGCGTCGTCGCCGTCATCACGAACCGCGAGATTGACGAGACGGCGCGGGCGCTCGCGCAGGCGCTGCGCGTCGCGCCCAACCGACACGACATCGGCTTGCTGCTCGCAGACCTCAAGATGCGGCAGAAGGACTGGGCCGGCGCGCGCGCCGTGCTCGACCCAATCGCCCACAGCGCGAGCGCGCCCGCCGGAGAGCGCGCGCAGGCGCAGGCGACGCTCGAAGAGATCAAGTCCGTCGAGGAGCAGATCGCGCAGCACGGCGCGGACAGCGTCACGTTCAGCTACGGCGGCGAGCGCGCGGGCGGCGGCAGCCCCGAAACGCCGGGCGCGGGCGAGACGACGACCGCCGCCGCCGTCACGAAGCCGACGATCAGGCGGCGCACGAACGGCGAGCAGGTGCGCGCCACGCTCGCGCGCGTCGAGTGCGGCGCTGGTCAGAGCGCGGTCTTCGTCTTCAAGGCGGGAGAGCGCGTGCTCAGGCTGCACGCGGAATCAATGGATCGCGTCGAGTTCATGAGCTACGTGCCCGCGCTCGCCGGGGCGCAGCTCGGCTGCGGCGCGCGAAAGCCCGAAGACTTGGTCTTCGTCACCTTCCGCCGCGCGACCGATCCGAAGTCGAAGTACGACGGCGAGCTGCTCGCCATAGACTTCGTCACGCCCGACATCGAGCTTGAGCCGGAAGACAAGCCCTAGAAGAAGACCTGGGAGACGCGCAGATGCGCAGACGCGGGGAAGATCAACTTCCCCCGCGTCTGCGCGCCCCTTTGTCTGCGCGTCTTCTTATTCTTCGCTTTCGCCCGTGTCGGCGTCCTTCGACGCGCGGCGGACGGGCAGCAGGCGGCGGATGAGTTCGCCCAGGCGGTCGAAGTTAACGGGCTTGGTGAGGTAGCCGTCGAGACCGGCGTCGTAGGCGGCGCGGCGGAAGCCCTCGGTCGTGAACGCCGTGAGCGCGACGACGGGGACGAGCCGCAGCGTCGGGTGCTCGCGCAGCCGACGCGTCGCGCCGAAGCCGTCCAGCCCCGGCATCGAGATGTCCATCAGGATCAGATCGGGCGCGCTCACTTCGGCGATCTTCAGCGCCTCATCGCCGTTCGAGGCGGTGATGACGCGGAAGCCCTCCTGCTGGAGTTGCAGGCTCGTGACGACGAGGCTGTCCGGCGTGTCGTCCACGACCATCAGCAGGAAGTCGCGCGGCTTGAACTCCTGCGTGTCACCGTGCTGCCCGAGCGGCGACGTGCCGCCGCGCGTCGGCGCGGTGGAAATCTGACCGAAGTCCGGCGGCGGCGGCGGCGGCAGATCGACTCGCGGGACGGGCGCGCGCGGCGACTCTTCTTCTTCGTCGTCGCGCGGCGGCGGCGGCGCGAGGCGAGAGGTCTCGACGGTCTTCGACGTGCGGAGCTGCTCGCCGCAGTTGACGCAGAAGCGCGCCGTCGCCGAGTTCTCCTGACCGCATTCGGGGCAGTTCATCTGTGCGCTCGAACCTGCTTTCGGGGGCGACGAATTATGACAGAGCGCGCGCGGTTATTCCAACGACCGACCGCCGACCGGCGCACAAAACTTCTTCCGCGTGAAGGCAGCCGCGTCCGCGGCGATTGACTCGCGCGGGCGTTTTGCCTTAGAAGTGGCTCGCTCTTTTCTACCCGACGAGTGGGAGGTGAAACCTTGAGCCCCAACCTGCTGCGCGTGATCGGTTTTCTGTTCCTCGCCGCCGCCGTCGCGACGGCGATCCTCAACCTGCACCGCGTCGCCGACTTGCGGATGCCCTGGCTCGCGCCGCTTCTGCTCATCGTCGGCGCGGCGCTCGTGGCGTCCTCGCGGCGTCGCGGGAAGTAAGGGACGCGGATGAGAGCGAAACTCGTCGCGCTCGTTCTGCCCTTCGCGATCCTGTCGTCGAGCGCCGCCCCGGCGGTCGCGCGGCAGCGGCGCGCGCCGAAAGTCGCGGCGGTTGATCGCGCGGCGCTGGCGGCGCGCGTGCGCGCGGAGTTCGGGCACGCTTGGCAGGCTTACGAGCGCTACGCCTGGGGGCACGACGACCTCAAGCCGCTCACCAAAACCTACCGCGACTGGTACGCCGAGCCGCTTTTGATGACGCCCGTTGACGCGCTCGACACGATGATCCTCATGGGTCTCAAAGACGACGCGGCGAAGACACACAACTACGTCGTCGAACACCTCTCGTTCGAGAAAGACATCTACGTTAAAAATTTCGAGATCACGATCCGGCTCCTCGGCGGACTGCTCTCCGCCTACCAGCTCACCGGCGACCGCCGCCTGCTCGCGCTCGCCGAAGACTTGGGCACTCGCCTGCTCCCCGGCTTCGACTCGCCGACGGGCATCCCCTACGTGTTCGTCAACTTGAAGACCGGGAAGGTGCGCCAGCCCGTCACCAACCCGGCGGAGGCGGGCACGCTCCTCGTCGAGTTCGGCACGCTCGCGCGACTGACGAACAAGCCGATCTTCTACGAGAAGGCGAAGCGCGCGCTCGTCGAGGTCTTCAAGCGGCGTTCTCAGATCGGGCTCGTCGGGCAGCGCATCAACGTCGAGACGGGCGAGTGGGTCTTAACCGACAGCAGCGTGAGCGCGGAGATAGATTCCTACTACGAGTACCTGCTGAAGTGCTGGCTGCTCTTCCACGACGAGGACTGCCGGCGGATGTGGCTCGCGAGCATCGCCTCGATCAACAAGTACCTCGCCGACGACGACGGCGCGTCGCTCTGGTACGGGCACGCCGACATGACGACGGGTCGCCGCGCCGCGACGACCTCCGGCGCGCTCGACGCCTTCTTCCCCGCCGTCCTCGCGCTCTCCGGCGACACGGCGCGCGCCTCGCGCCTGCACGACTCGTCCTTCAAGATGTGGGAGCTGAACAACGTCGAGCCCGAAGAGCTGGACTACAAGACGATGCGCGTGACCGACGCCTCTTACCAGTTGCGCCCCGAGATCGTCGAGTCAACCTACTACCTCTATCACTTCACCAGAGACCCGAAGTACCTCCGCATGGGCGCGCGCCTCTTCGACGACTTCGTGCGCGCCTGCCGCACCGAAGAGGCTTACGCCGCGCTCAAGAGCGTCGGGACCAAAGAGAAGCTCGACGTGATGCACAGCTTCCTCCTCGC
>JAIVGV010000235.1 GCA_020201365.1 Acidobacteriota bacterium | reverse complement strand
CAGGAGTACCTCGACCCCGGCTACAAGACGCAGGAGTTCGAGTACAAGGAGGACGCGCCGACCTTCGAGCAGTTCCTCACGCGCCCGGAATCGCTCTCGGAGCACCTCGCGTGGCAGCTCCACATGAGCCACGCCGACCAGGAACTGGTCGCCGCCGCCGAGGGCGTCATCGGCAACCTCGACGCGGACGGGCGCTTGAACGCGACCAACGAAGAGATCGCCGAACTCGAAGGCTGGTCGGAAGAACTCGTCGAGCGCGCGCGGCAAGCCGTGATACGGCTCGAACCTGTCGGCTGCGGCGCGCGCGACCTGCGCGAGTGCCTGCTCGTCCAGCTCGAAGCGCGGGGCGAGACGGAGGCGCTCGCCGCGCGGCTCTTACGCGAGCACCCGCTCTCGGATTTGCAGCCGCACAAGCTGCAGAACCTCTCGAAGCAGCGCGGCGAGCCCGTCGAAGTCCTGCTCAAAGAGCTCGAGCGCATCCGCACGCTCGACCCGTACCCCGGTCGCCGCTACTCTTCGGAAGAGCCGATCCTGATCGCGCCCGAAGTCTTCATCGAGAAGATTGACGACGACTACGTCATCTACTTCGCCGACGACGGCAGCCCCCGCCTGCGCCTCTCGCAGAGCTACCAGAAGATTCTCGGTCAGCCCGAATCGTCGAAAGAGACGCGCGACTTCATCAAGGAGAAGATGCGCTCGGCGGTTGACCTGCTGCGCAACATCGAGCACCGGCGGCAGACGATCTACCGCGTCGTCGATTGCATCGTGCGCCGCCAGCGCGAGTTCCTCGATCACGGCGTGCAGTACATCAAGCCGATGATGCTCAAGGACGTGGCGGAAGACACGGGGATGCACCTCTCGACGATCTCGCGCGTCGTCAACCGCAAGTACGCGCACACGCCGCAGGGCGTCATCGAGCTGCGCCGCTTCTTCACCGAGGGCATGACGAACGAGGAGGGCGAGAACGTCTCGACCCGCATCATCAAGCTTCAAATCAAAAAACTGATCGAGGACGAAGACCCCCACAACCCGATCACGGACGATCAGGTCGTCAAGATTCTGATGAAGGACGGGATGAAGCTGTCGCGCCGCACCGTCGCCAAGTACCGAGACCAGATGAACATCCCCGGCTCGCGCGAACGTAAAGCCCCCGTCTGAGAAACTAGGAACGCTGAACGCGGAACGATGAAGTAAAAAGCAATCGTCTGACAGTTCATCGTTCATCGTTCCGACTTCACCGTTCGTATCCACCGAGGAGGAGTCAGAATGGAGTTCGAGTACACGGGTCGGCACGTTGACGTGACGCCGACGCTGCGCCGCCACGTCGAGGAACATTTCAGCAAGCTCGATCACATCTTCAACGACACGACGGCGCGCGCCCACATCATCATCGAGGTCGAGAAGAACCGCCACATGGGCGAGGTCATCCTCCACTGGCGCGGCGAATCGCTCACCGCGCGCGACGTCAACGCCGACATGTATCAGGCTCTGACGCGCGCCATCACGAAGATCGAGAAGCAGGCGGTCAAGCTCAAGAAGAAGCTGATCGACCGCAAGCAGGGCGCGCGCCCGCTCGCCACGCTCGCGCCCGACAACGGTCGCGTCGAGACGCCGAAGTTGACGGGTCGCATCATCAACGCGCGCCGCTACTCCATTAAGCCGATGACCGCCGAGGAAGCCGCGCTCTCTCTGTCGGGCGACGACACTCAGTTCCTCGTCTTCCGCGACGCCGAGACCGAGCGCGTCGGCGTCATCTACAAGCGCAAGGACGGCAACTACGGTCTCATCGAGCCGTAACGCCGCGATGGGCGAAACGGCGGAGGGCGAATCGGACGCCGCATGAAACCCTTTCCGAGCTGAGCACTGCGCAGAGGCGCGGCGGGACTTCAGGAGAACCCGCCGCGCTTCTCGCTATCCGACCGGGACGCGATGAGCGACGAGACGGACAACCAGCCCGTGATCAGCGTCGGCGACTTCGTGCGCGACGCGCCCGCGCAGCTTTCCCTGCGCGTCCTCGCGGGCTCGCGTGGAATGCGCGCGCGAGAGATTAACTCGCCGCGCATCCAGAAGCTCGGCCTCGCCCTCGCCGGGTTCGCGCACTACGTCCACGCCGGGCGCGTGCAGCTCGTCGGGCAGAGCGAGGTCTGGTTCCTCGGTCAGCTCTCCGAAGGGAAGCGGCGCGAGGCGATCCGCAACCTCGCGCTCGACGGGATCGCCTGCGTGCTCGTCACGAAAGACCTCGCGCCGCCCGC
>JAIVGV010000068.1 GCA_020201365.1 Acidobacteriota bacterium | reverse complement strand
TCTGTGGGCAACGGGACGATGCGACCGTTCCTGCTCGTGGGGATTGAAAATACGCAGCGCCGGCGCGACCTGACGTGCCCCACCGAAAATGAGAACGATAAGAAGATCGCGGCGCGCGTGGGGGCTCAGGGGCGTTCAGAAGGTTCATCCGCGACGAGTTGATGCCGCGGGTGAAGGCGCGCTACCGCACGACCGACGAAAGGGCGATTGTGGGCGAGTCCCTCGCCGGGCTGTTCGCGGTCGAGACTCTTCTCCTCGAACCCGATCTGTTTGACACCTACATCGCTTTCGATCCAAGCCTGTGGTGGAACGATCAAAAACTGGTCGAAGGCGCCGGCGCGCGGCTGCGCGCGCGATCGCAGACGGGCAAGACGTTGTACCTCGCGAGCAGTGGCGACGACACGGAGGCCACGCAACGCTTCGCGGACGTTCTCGGCAAGGGCGCGCCCCCGGGCCTCAGTTGGCATTACGAAAAGATGCCGGATGAGAAACATTCGACGATCTATCACCCCGCCGCGCTCAAAGCCTTCCGGGCGGTGTTCGAACCGGCGCGAGGCAAGTAGCAGACGCCAGCCGCGTAACAGTCATGAGACGTGAGGCGAAATAGCGACATCCCTACGGAGGACGCGATGGTGACTCAGAGAGAGAGGGCGGAGCGCTTCAAGGCGCTGCACGAGCGCGAGGGGGCTTTCGTCATCCCCAACCCTTGGGACGTCGGGTCGGCGCGGCTGCTGGCCGGCTTTGGCTTCGAGGCGCTGGCGACTACGAGCGCAGGCTTCGCCAACTCGCTGGGGCGGCTCGACGGGCAGGTAACGAAGGGCGAGGTGAATAACTCATCGGCTCTCAGTCTCCCTTACCGACAGGTAGCGATCAATCTGCGGGTTCGTGATCGTCTGCTTCGTGCCGGAGGGCCACCTGATCTCGATTGAGCGCACGCCCGCCGCGCCGAGTCCGACGATCAAGCGCGGGTCCTGGGAGGAGAGGTAGCTGCCCGCGCTAGACACGTCGAAGGACTGCTTGCGGTTGTTCGAGTCCGTGACGACGACGCGCGCTCCCGTCGCCGGGCGCGACGAGCGCGTGCCCGTGAGTGAGAGCCCGAGCCAGTGGTTTCGCGTGCCGTTGTTGTGCAGGACGAGCGCAGTCCCGTCGGTCTGCGCGACGACGATGTCGGGGTAGCCGTCGTTGTCAAGGTCGCCGATTGCCGCGCCGCGCGCCGCGAGCGGGAGTTGGAACGGCGCACCGGCGTTCGCGGAAACGTCAACGAAGGACGCGCCGAGGCTGGGCCGCGTCGTACCGAGCATCAGGAGCGGCGGCTGTCTGTATTTCAGATAAGTAGTCGTCTGTTCGATGGTGTCGAGGACGTGCCCTTGCGCGACGAAGAGATCGAGCCGCCCGTCGTTGTCGAAGTCGGCGAAGCGCGCGCCCCAGCCCGTGTTGACGGCGCTGATCTGCCCGATGCCCGTGCGCTGCGAGACGTATGTGAAGGTGAGATCGCCGTTGTTGCGGAAGAGCGGGTAGGTCTCGTTCGAGAGCGTGGTGATGAACACGTCCATCAGCCCATCGCCGTCGAAGTCCGCACAGTCCACGCCCATGCCGGCGAAGGTCTTGCCGTTCTCGTCGTAGCCCGCGCCCGCGACGAGCGCGATCTCTTCAAACGTGCCGTCGCCGCGATTGCGGTAGAGCTGTTGGCGGACGCTGTCGTTGGCGACGAACACGTCCGTCCAGCCGTCGCCGTCGAAGTCCGCGAAGGCGACGCCGAGACCTTTGCCGTTTGCGTCGGCGACGCCCGCTTTAACGCTCACGTCCTCGAACGTGCCGTCCGGCTTCTGATGAAACAACAGGTTCGACGCGCCGCGAAAGTTGTCGGGGTGGCAGTAGGCGCGAGCCTGCGGCGAGCCGCAGAAGATCGCGCCGCCGCGCGCGAAGTCCCAGTCCATGTAGCGCGCGACGAAGAGATCGGACCGCCCGTCGTGATCGTAGTCGAACCAGCCCGCGCTCGTTGACCAACCTGAGCCGGCGGCGTGCGTCCTCGCGGTCACGTCCTCGAACGTGCCGTCGCCCCGGTTGCGATAGAGCGTGTTCGCGCCGAGCGCCGTGACGTAGAGATCGACGAAGCCGTCGTTGTCGTAGTCGCCGGCGGCGGCCCCCATTGAGTAGCCCGATCCTTTGACGCCCGCGCGCTCGGTCACGTCCTCGAACGTGCCGTCAGGCTTCTGATGATAGAGGCGATTCCAGTAGCGCGGGTCGCGCTTGTCGGGCTGCGCGCCCGCGGGCATCGGGTCTTCAAGGCGCGCGCCGTTGGTGAAGAAGATGTCGAGCCGCCCGTCGTTGTCGTAGTCGAAGAGCGCGACGCCCCCGCCCATCGTCTCCGGCAGATACTTCTGCGAAGTGGGCGAGGCGGCGTGGCGGAAGTTGACGCGCGCCGCGGCGGCAACGTCGGAGAAGGTGACGGGCGAAGGCGCGCGCGGCACGTCACCCGGCTGCTTGTGCGGCGGCGGCGCGGTGTCGTAGGAGCGGCCCGTGCGCTGTTGCTGCGCGGGCTGAGCTGGCGCGGGCTGCGGCGCGGGCGCTTTCGGCTGTTGGGCGTGCGCGGCAGGAAGCGGTGCGCACGAGAGAGACAGCACGAGCAGCGCGAAGAGCGGGCGCGCGAGTCTGTTACGTCTTGGCTTCATGACCATGCGGCGCGTTAGGAGTCGGCGCTCGACGCAAAAGCGATAGCGACCGTGCGAAAGTTGAATCGAATGGTCGGTACTGATTGCGTAATTTACAGCCCTTGCGTGCCGTAGTACAGCCGACATAAGTTCCGAAGCGATTCAGCAAGCTAAGCGAGGCGAGGTTCGTCTCGAAACTTACAAGATTCGTGCGGCGGGCAGTTTTCTGAAGGGCGCGCGGGATCTCCTGAACAATTTCGTTGACAAGTCGGCGTGCTCGCGCTATAACCGCGAAATCCACCATTGAATCGTTTGCGTAACCGTTTACCAGG
Organism: Acidobacteriota bacterium; assembly: GCA_020201365.1. GTDB lineage: Bacteria > Acidobacteriota > Blastocatellia > Pyrinomonadales > Pyrinomonadaceae > JAIVGV01. The sequence continues at coordinate 5,207 of JAIVGV010000068.1, read as the reverse complement.
CTGACCAGATCGAGCACAACTCATCCCGTTGCTGTTTGACGGCACGTTAGATTAACAGAGTTTGGGCAAGGGCTTCCTAGTTGTCTGTGCGTCGTTGGCAGTCTGAGTCTCGCAATTATTTTCACTTCACGCGGGCCGCGCAGAGAAGTCGCCCGTTGGTGCAGAGAATCAACCGGAGGGTTTATGAAAGCTCCCAGCCGTCTCGCTGTCGTCGCAACGCTGCTGACGCTGTTGCTGTCTTTGGCCGCGCCATCGAGGGCGCAGAGCGACCGCGGCACACTCACCGGCACGGTCAAAGACCAGAGCGGCGGGCTCGTGCCCAACGCGAAGGTGACCGCCACCAACACGGAGACGAACGAGTCGCGCGAGGCGACGACCACCGGCGAAGGGAACTACACGATCCCGGAGCTGAAGGCGGGACCCTACCACCTGACGGTCGAGGCGCAGGGCTTCAAGACCGCGACCGCCGACCTGCAGATCGCCGTGCAGGTGACGCGCACCTTCGACGCGACGCTGGAGGTCGGTGCCGTCGGCGAGAGCGTGACGGTGACGAGCGACTCCACGCCCGTTATCCAGACCGAGACGTCGGTACGGCAGACGAACGTCACCGAGCGGCAGGTCAAGGAATTGCCGCTCGAAGTCACTTCGGAGTTTTCGGGCCGCACGCCGCTCTCCTTCATCTTCCTCGACAGCACCGTCACTTCGGGCACGGGCACGGGCACGAACGCCTCGAACTTCCGAGTGGGCGGCGGTCAGGGTCTCGGCACCGAGATTCAGATCGACGGCGCGACGACGCGCCGCTCGCAGAACGGCTCGTTCTTCTCGGAGGTCGCGCCCGGCCCGAACGCCTATCAGGAGTTCACCATCTCGACCTCCAGCTACTCGGCTGAGTTCGGCCAGTCTTCGGGCGGCGTCGTCAACTTCACGCTCAAGTCCGGCACGAACGAGTTTCACGGCGAGGTTTACGATCTCTTCCACAACAACGCGCTCAACGCCAACAGCTTCGTCAACAACTCGGAAGGCCTCGCGATCAACCGCGACCACGAGCACGACTACGGCGGCAACGTCGGCGGCCCCATCTACCTGCCGCGCTTCGGCGAGGGCGGCAAGTCCTACTGGAGCGGCAAGAACCGCGCCTTCTTCTTCTTCAACATGGAGAGCTACCGCTTCGCGCAGGGCGAGAGCGTGTTCCTCTCCGTGCCGACCCTCAGGATGCGCACCGGCGACTTCTCGGAACTCCTGACCGACCCCACAGTCATCGCCCAGAACGGCGGGCGGCCCATCCAGCTCTACAGCCCCATCGCCGGCTTCGACGCCAGCGGTCGCGTCATCGTCGCGCCGCCGGGCACGCGCGTCGCCATCCCCGGCAACCGCATCGATCTCTTCCGCCTGCCGTCGGGGCAGTCCATCATCGATCCGGTCGGCCAGAATATCCTGAGTAACTTCCCAACGCCGACGCGCGCGGGCGTCTTCCGCAACTACCTCGCCTCGACCTCGACGCCGACGACGATGAACAACCCGACCTTCAAGATCGACACCATCCTCTCGCAGAAGCAGCACCTCAACTTCAGCTTCTCGCACCGTAACAACCAGCGCATCGCGGGCGGCTCGCCGCGCTTCCCCGATCCGGTCGTCGCACTGGGTCGCTGGCAGCAGTTCTTCAAGTCGGACTTCTACCGCGTCCAGCACGACTACACCTTCGGTCCGCGCGTGCTCAACCACTTCAACCTCGGCTTCAACCGCTTCGACGTGGCGAACCACAACACGACCGAGGGCTTCAACACCGCGTCGCTCGGGCTGCCCGTCAACGCGACGCAGAACAAGGCGTTCCCGAACATCGACTTCCCCGGCTACGGCGACCCGGCCGACCCGAACGGTAACATCCGCTCCTACCAGGGCATCGGCTCGACCTTCTTCAGCGACCACCAGCGCGACAACAGTTGGGACATCTCCGACTTCGTCTCCTACGTGCACGGTCGGCAGACGATGCGCTTCGGCGCGGACTTCCGCTACCAGCAGTTCAACGTGCTGCAACTGCTCTCGCCCGGCGGCCAGTTCAACTTCCGCTCGCCGCAGACGAGCAACTGCAACTGCGACGCCGAGGGCTGGCCCATCGCCAGCCTGATCACCGGCGCGACCGAGTTCTCGTTCAACGCCGCGCAGAACTTCGACCCCTCGTGGCGGCAGTTCACGCACTCTTACTTCCTGCAAGACGACATCAAGGTCACGCAGCGCCTGACGGTCAACGCCGGGCTGCGCTACGACCTGCCGGGGCTGCGCACGGAAGGTCACGGCGCGTTCCGCGGCTTCGACCCGACCGTGCCGAACCCGAGTGCGGGCGGCCGCCTCGGCGCAATCGTCACCGCCGACGCGCAGCGCAACGGCGGCATTCAGGCGCAATACGAGACGCTGACCAAGCCCGACCGCTCGAACATCGGCCCGCGCCTCGGCTTCGCCTACTCGCTCGACAACAAGACGGTCGTGCGCGGCGGCGCGGGCCTCTACTACGCGCCGATCCTCTACGGCGTCAACGGCGCGAACACGCTGACCGAGGGCACTGAAGGTTTCAACACGCCCTACGTCCCCAACTGCGACACCGGCCCCGGCTGCACCGCCAACGAGCGCTCCGACCTCTTCCTGCGAAACTTCCGCAGCGTCTCGCCGACGAGCCCCACGTCGCAACTGCTCGGCAACACGGTCAACTACTTCGACCGCGACTTCCGCACGGGTCGCACCTTCCAGTACGGGCTCGACGTGCAGCACGAGCTGCCCTGGAAGTTCGTCGCCACGTTGAGCTACACGGGCCACCGCGCCTCGCGCCTGCGCTCGAACTTCAACCGCATTAACGCCATCCCGTTTAACGCCCTTCGCCTCGGCGCGCCGCTTCTGAACAAGAACCTCAACGACGTGACGCCAGCCGAGCGCGCCTACGCGCAGAGCGTCGGCGTCACCATCCCGGCCAGCTCCGGCGCCGTCTTCCCCGGCTTCAACGGCTCGGTGGGCCAGTCGCTGAAGCCCTACCCGCAGTACGCGTTCATCACCGACCAGTTGGAGAGCCAGGGCCGTAGCTGGTACGACGCGGGCACGGCGAAGCTAGAGCGGCGCTACTCGAACGGCATCCAGTTCGGCGCGTCCTACACCTTCTCGAAGCTGCTGACGAACGCGGCGGAAGACCTCTTCGGCGGATCGCCGACGGGCAGCGTCATCCAGATTCCGGGCGACGCCGCGGGCCTGAAGTCCGTCTCGCCGAACAACGCGACGCACGTCTTCGTCGTCAACTACCTCGTCGAACTCCCGTTCGGCAAGGGCCGCCGCTTCCTGAACGAAGGCGGCTGGAGTGATCGCATCTTCGGCGGCTGGCAGATCAACGGCATCCAGCGCTACCAGTCGGGCCTGCCGCTCGTCATCCGCCTCTCGCAGCAGGGCATCTTCAGCGGCGGCAGCTCCACCGGCTTCAACACCGACATCCGGCCCAACCTGACCGGCCAGCCCATACTGACCGGCAACTCGCTGTCGGGCAGCCGCGTGCAGGTCTTCAACCCCGCGGCCTTCTCCACGCCGCCCTGCTACGACTGCGGAGCCGTCCCCGCCGAGTTCACCGCGGGCGGCGCGATCAACCCGGCCTACACGGCCTACTACGCCAACCCGCTGCGCTTCTTCGGCAACGCGCCCGCGACGATCCCGAACGCGCGCGTGCTGCCATTCCTAAGCGAGAACATCAGCCTGCTCAAGAAGACGCGGCTCTCCGAGACGGTCGTGCTCGAGCTCGGCGCGGAGGCGTTCAACGTCTTCAACCGCCACCGCTTCAACTTCCCCGGCAGCGATCTGATCGATCCGTTCAACTTCGGCTTCTCCAGCGTCGCCGGCTCGGACGTGTACGCGCCGCGCGTCGTCCAGATACGCGTCCGCGTCACCTACTGACGCCGTACTTGTAACGGCCAGCGGCGCGGGGGGTTTCTGACGGACTCTCCCCGCGCCGCTCTCTTTATCACTCACCCCGCGCCGCCGCACGACTAACGATGTGGACGTTCGACGCGCGTGGACTGGGGCGTGCGGCTCGTCGGCGATGGAGAGTAGTTCGGCGCAGCGACAAGCAGCGACCATCAGACGCTCGACGCACAGACGATGAGAAGTTCGGCGAACAGACCAGGGGGCACGCCGCCGCTACTGCGCGCACACGTCGCGCGTGAATTGCGCTCCGCGTTCAACTCCGTCGTGTGTTGCGTCGCGGCCTTCGCGCCGTGTCTGTTCGTCTCGACCGTCCCGGCGCAGGCGGTCGCGCACGCGGCACACGCCGCAACGCGCGCCGAGGCGCGCGCCGACGCGCTCGTCAAGGAAGGCGCGCAGGCGCTCGCGCGCGGGGACGCGGCGGCGGCGCGCGACGCATTCACGAAGGCGCTCGAAGCGAACCCCGATAGCGTCGAAGCGCACACCTACCTCGGCGTGCTCGCCGACGGCGCTGGCTCTCTCGAAGAGGCTGAACGCCACTTCGCCGCCGCAGCCGCGCTCGCGCCCTTCTCCGCTTCGGCGCACAACAACCTCGGCGCGGCGCTCATCCGAATGGGGCGCACGCAGGCCGCCGCCTCGCAGTTCGAGGCGTCGCTCAAGATCGATCCCAAGCAGCCGAGCGCGCTCGTCAACCTCGCGCAGTTGCGTTCCTCTTCCGGCAAGCCGGAAGACCTGCGCGCCGCGCGCGATCTCTTCGCGCGCGCCATGGCGGTCGCGCCCGACGCGGAGATCGCGCGCGCCCTCGTCGTCATCGCGCTCCGACTCGGCGAGCGCGACCGCGCCGCCGCAGCCTACCGCGACTACGCCGCGCGCCTCGCGGAATCTCCGGCAAACGCCGCGCCCTCGTCGCCCGCCGCATCGTCTTCGGCAACAGTCGCCGCCGCCGCGTCGCGCACCGAACTCGGTCGTGCGCTGCTCGAAGGCGATCTCGTGGACGAAGCCGTGAGCGAACTCGGCGCGGCGGTCGAGTCCGACGCGACGAACGCCGTCGCGCTCGTCGCGCTCGCTCGCGCCTACGTGCGGCGCAAGGAGATACCGGCTGCGGGGCGCGCGCTCGAAGCGGCGGTCGCGCGCGGGCTCGACGCCGCGCCCGTGTACGCCGAACTCGCGGACGTGTACGAGGCCGCGGGCCACGCCGAGAACGCGATCCCCGCGATGCGGCTCGCCATCGCGCGCGATCCGAAAAACGAGTCGTACCG
>JAIVGV010000556.1 GCA_020201365.1 Acidobacteriota bacterium | reverse complement strand
CCTTCGACCAACTCGGTCTCGTGCTCGTCGAAGCGCTCGCGCGGCTTGCTCCACACGAGTCCGAGCAGACCGAAGGTGTTGCCGCCGACGTGCACGGGCGCGACGAGCGCGGCGCGACCGCCCATCACGGCGTTGAAGGCGAGGCGCATCGGCAGCGGCAGATCGGTGTCGAGGATGACGCGCGGCTTGTTCTCGCGCAGCATCTCAAGCATCGCCGGAAATTCCGAGAGGTCAACGGTCTGCCCGTGCGCCTCGATCAAGCCCCGCACGCCCTCCGTCACCGCGGTCGGCGCGGCTTTGAAAGCGGCGAGGCTGAGCGACTTGCCCGAAGGCGTGACGACGCCGAGCGCGCAGTAGTCCGCGCCGACGAGCGCGAGCGCGCGCTCAAGCACGCGCGACGTGACCTCGCCGAAGTCGGCGCTGGCATTGAGCGCGTTCGCGATTTCGAGCAGCGCGCGCGTGCGGCGGGATTCGAGCTGCTGGTTCGTGTAGAGGCGCGCGTACTGGTAGCCGACGGCGATCTGTCGGGCGATGGACTGCAAGAAACTAACTTCCTCGTCGAGCCAGCGGCGCGGCGCGCGCGTCATGTGCAAGCCGACGAGACCGAGCACGTCGCCGCCGAGGACGACCGGCACTACAAGCAGCGAGCGCGTGCCGAGGCTCGCGGGGAGCAGGCTGATTTTCGGATCGACGTTCGGCGCGGCGGTGTCGTCCACGCGGATCGGCTGCGCGAGGTTGTAGCGCTCGGAGAGCTGCTCGAAGTCGACGGGGATCGTCGTGCCGAGGCTCGAAGGCACGTCCGACGAGGCGCGCCACTCGTGGCTGATGCGGAGTTCGCCGCCCGCGTCGAGCTGGATCACGTCGCAGCGGTCGGCGTCCATCATCCTGCCGAGCTCGCTGACGACCGCCTGGAGGAAGCGGTTGAGATCGATCTCGGTGTGCACCGAGGGCGCGAGGCGGTTGATGATCGCCTCGCGCGCCTCGTGCATCCGCGCCTTGCGTTCGAGCGCGAGCGCGTCCGTCCGTCCGTCGGTCGTGATCGGAGAAGCCAAAGCCGGTCGAGTCCGCTCCTTAGTGACTGTGCGCGAATCGTATCCCAGCGCGATGCGGGTTGCCAAGAGTGGCGGAGGGCAGCGGTTCGCTCTGCGCGTGAGCGGAAGCGGAGGAGGCGTTCACCGCCGCAGGCGCAGAGAGCCGCAGAGCTTACGCGGAGAAAAAGAGTTTCCTCTGCGCTAACTCTGCGGAGACTCCGCGCCTGCGGCGGTGAATGCCTTTCGGCACGCGGTCAAGCTCCGTCTAACTACTGCGACGAAATGACGAAGGGGAGACCATGGTCTCCCCTTCACTTCGATCAAATTTTTACGAAGTCGCTATTCGGCTGCCGCCTCGTCCGCGTCGAGGTGGAAGGCGACGTGGGCGTCTTCGGGCGAGAGCACCGGGTGATAAGTCTTCCCGTAGTTCGCCGTGATGTTGCGGACGTACTTCTCCGTCTCGGGGAACGGCGGCACGCCCTTGTACTTCTCGACGTTGCCCTCGCCCGCGTTGTAGCTCGCGAGCGCGAGCGAGACGTCGCCGTCGAAGTGCTTCAAGAGGAAGCGCAGGTACTTCGTGCCCGCCTCGACGTTCTGCTGCTCGTCCGTCAGATCGGTGCAGCCGAATCGCTTCGCCGTCTCCGGCATGAGCTGCATCAGCCCCTTCGCGCCGACGCCGGACTTGGCGTCAACGACGTAACGCGACTCCTGGAGGATGACCGCGTGGACGAGTCGCGGATCGACGCCGTACTTGTCCGCCGTCTTGAAGATGATCTGATCGAGCGCGGCGTCGCCGGAGGTCGGCACGTCCGCGGGGATCACCGCCGGCGCGTTCGGGTCGAGCGCGGCGAGCGCCTTCGCCGTGACGGTCGGGGCGAACGCCTTGAAGAAGGGGACGTTCGTGATGTTGGCTAAAATGAAAAGAGCGAAAACGGTGATGACCGACGCCTTGAAGGAACGGATATGGGGAACACGTCGAGTAATTTGCATTCGGTTTCGATCTCCATGTGAGCTGACCTGTCGGTCAACGGTTGCGGCAAAACTTCGTCGCAAAGGTTGTCGCGGCTTGGGGGCTGCGCATGGTCGAAACGATCCTTGCCAAAGAGCAAATATCGAGACCGGGAATGAGATGGACTACATTGCTTTTCGGTTGCTCTTTTGCGACTTATTTGTATGCGTCTAAGTGCCTTGACTGTCTCGGTTTAGGCCAGCAGCCGCAAGTCCTTAAAT
>JAIVGV010000555.1 GCA_020201365.1 Acidobacteriota bacterium | reverse complement strand
GAAGCGCGACTCGGGGTTGTTCTTGTGGATGAAGCCGTAGGTCGGCGCGGGCTCGACCTGGCGGATGATCTTCCTGATCTCGTTGATGTAAATCTCGTCCGGGAACTGCGTCCAGAAGATGACGCGCGCCTGCGGCGACTCGCGCCAGATCGCACGCGCCGCCTTGACGCCCGATAGCTTCGGCATCTGTATGTCCAACACACACAGCCCCGGCTTGTGCTTCGCGGCGAGCGAGACAGCTTCCTCTCCGTCCGCCGCTTCGATGACGGGCGCGTGCGCGGCGAACTCGCGCTCCAACAGCTCGCGCAGGTAACGACGCTGCGCCACGTTGTCTTCCGCGATCAGGATGGACATAGACGAAGGATGACTGACTCTCGCGCTCGGCGTCATTGTATCACCTGCCAACCGTTCGTTTCATAACTCTGATCTCTAGCCTCCGTCATCCGTCTTACGCGGTCAATGTGGCTTTCCACAGGCGGGCGCGTGTGCGCTTACTCGCGCCCGCAAGTGTTAGCCTGCGCCCTCGGCGTCTGCGCCCGCGTCGCGCGCGCGAACAGGGAGGTGCACGATTGCAGCCACGCTCGGCAATGTTTCAAAGACTGGAGGCGGTTGATGCGTCGCCACTCGCTCCCAATGTTGAGGCTACTCGGACGGGTCGCAATCTCGACAATCACCTTTCTAGCTGGCACGTCCCTGCCGCCCAGATTTGCCGCGCGCAAAGCAGCGCACGATACGCAGTTGCCCGCCCCGCTTCCGCACAGCGACATCGCTTACCCGCCCTTCCTGCTCGAAGAACTTGCTCTCCAATCCCAACCCATCCAAGTGCCGACGCCGAGTCCTTCCCCGGCAGAAGACGAGTGGGATTCCGTGCCTCACATTCCGCCGGTTGTCATCTCTCCCGAACGGATGCTCGTCACAGTGGGGAACACGATTTACATGACGGATTCTCACCGTCGGATCGTGTGGAAGTGGCCCGAAGAAAAGTTGGATTGGTGGCCTGCAATCACCGATCAACCGCTGATCATTGGTGACACGGTTTACGTCATCGCGATGGACTTAACTCACGTCGCACTCGATCTCCGCACTGGTAAGGAAAAGTGGCGCGGAACAGCTTGCGGGCGCGCTGGCTACAAACAGCTCGCCAAGTACGGGAAGAATCAGTATCTACTACTTGTTGATATGTCAGGCTACGCATACACCGACAAGGATCGTCTCGAAGCCTTCGACTTGAATAACAACACGCTGTGGGATGTTGACTTTCCGCGCGCCGCGACGCTGCAAGTCTGGAACGGAAAGATTTATGCTGTGGCGCGGACGGAAAATTCCGTCCGGGTTACTGAAATCAAGCCGCCCTGCAATCATAATTCGCTGCGGTGAGGCTACGGTCTCTTCAAACCTATCTTGATGAAGGCTAACAAAAATTGATGACCGGAGGCGGGGAGTCGGGGTATGATGCGGCGCACACACGCTCTCGTAAATTTCCGCACCTGCTGGGTCGGCAAGATTTCACTCCATGAACTTTTGATTCGCGCCTAAAGATGTCAACGTCCATGCGGACACCCGTGTACTTCGCTCTCTGCTGCCTACTGCTTGCCTGCGTCGCGCTCGCGGGCTGCGGCGGCGCATCTGCTGCGCGCACGACGGGCGCGGCGTCGAAGAATGAGACGACGAAGGGCACGGCGTCGAAGAATGATTCTGCGGCGATGACGAACGCAGTGGTCGTCGGCTCGATTGACGGGGATGGGGACGGGATACCGGATGCGGCGGAGTTGTCGTCGTTCGGTGATCGAGAGAACTTTCGCAGGTGGTTCGCAGGGATCGCAGAGCAGCAGTTCTACGAGGCGAGCAAGGAGTGGAACGAGTCGCAGCGCGACTGCGCGGGGCTCGTCCGCTTCGCTTGGCGCGAGGCTCTGCGCGCGCACGACCGCAAGTGGCTCGCGCGCATGGGCGCAACTTACGAAGCCTTCGCGCCGGACGTGCGCGCCTACACGCTGGAGTCGAGTCCGCTCGGCGAGAGATTGTTTCGCACGACGTTCGGCGCTTTTCGCGAGACCGATCTCAAGGACGATACGTTCTCGGAGTTTGCGGATGCACGGACGCTCAAGGAGTTCAACACGGAGTTCGTGAGCCGCGAGCGCGGTGCGGCGCGCGCGGGCGATCTCCTCTTCTTCTACCAGCCGCACGCGCCGAAGTATCCGTATCACGTGATGATTTTTCTCGGCGCGGCGCGCACAGACGACGAGGGCGCAAACGATTGGGTGGTCTATCACAC
>JAIVGV010000067.1 GCA_020201365.1 Acidobacteriota bacterium | reverse complement strand
CGTCCGCCGCCGCGGGCTTCGCGATCTCGCGCGTCGTGCGGCACTCCGGGTAGTTCGAGCAGGCGAGGAACTGTCCGAAGCGACCGAACTTGATGACCATCTGCGAGCCGCAGTTCTCGCACTTCTCGTCGGTCGGGATCGCCTGCTGCTTCGCGGCGCGCATCGTGCGCTCGGCGTTCTTCAAGTCCTTGGCGAATTTCTGGTAGAACTCGCGGAGCGCCTCCGTCCACTTCAGCTTCCCTTCCTCGATCTCGTCCAGCTCCTGCTCCATCCGCGCCGTGTACGACTCGTTGAAGAGATCGTCGAAGGAGGCGACGAGCAGATCGTTGACGGTCATGCCGAGCGCCGTCGGGTGGAAGCGACCGTCCACGCGCTCGACGTACTCGCGATCCTGAATCGTCGTCATGATCGCCGCGTAGGTCGAAGGGCGACCGATGCCCTTCTCTTCGAGCGCCTTCACCAGAGTCGCCTCCGTGTAGCGCGGCGGCGGCTCCGTGAAGTGCTGCTCCGGCGTGATCTTGTTCAGCGTCAGGTTCTCGCCGCGCTCGACGGGCGGAAGCCTGCGAGCCGCCTCGTCGTCCTCGTCCGACTTCTCGTCGCGCCCCTCCTCGTAAACCTTGAGGAAGCCGTCGAACTTCAGCACAGAGCCCGTCGCGCGGAACGTGAAGCGCCCGGCGGCGATGTCGATCGTCGTCTGATCGAAGACCGCCGCCGTCATCTGCGACGCGACGAAGCGCTGCCAGATGAGCCGGTAAAGTTTCAGCTCGTCCTTGTTCAAAAATCGCGCGACCGAGTCGGGCGTGCGCGCAACATCCGTCGGGCGGATCGCCTCGTGCGCGTCCTGCGCGTCCTTCTTCGAGCGGTAGTGGACGGCTTTCTCAGGCAGATAAGGCGCGCCGTACTGCGTCGAGATGAAGTCGCGCACCTCGCCGAGCGCGGCCTCGGAGATGCGCGTCGAGTCCGTGCGCATGTAGGTGACGAGACCCGTCGCGCCCTCGCCGCCGATCTCGACGCCCTCGTAGAGCTTCTGCGCGACCATCATCGTCTTCTTGACGGGGAAGCCCAGCTTGCGCGAAGCCTCCTGCTGCAGCTTCGACGTGATGAACGGCGGCACGGGGTTGCGTCGCCGCTCCTTCGTCGTCACTTCCGAGACGACGAAGTTTTGCCTCTCCGCTTCGGCGACGATCTCCTTCGCCTGCTCCTCGTTCGAGATCAGAATCTCGGTCTTCTTCACGTCCTGATCGAACGCGCCGGTCTTCACCGTCTGCTCGCCCACGCGGTAGAGCCGCGCGTCGAACGCGGGCGGGAGCCGTGCCGCGAGGTTCGCCGTCACAGTCCAGTACTCGGTCTTGACGAAGTTCTCGATCTCGCGCTCGCGTTCCACCACCATCCGCAGCGCGACCGACTGCACGCGCCCCGCCGAGAGTCGCCCGCCGACCGTGCGGCACAGGAGCGGCGAGACTTTGTAGCCGACGAGTCGGTCGAGCACGCGGCGAGCCTGCTGCGCGTCAACCAAGTGCGCGTCAATCTGCTTCGGCTCCTTGAAGGCGTCCTGCACGGCGCGCTTCGTGATCTCGTTGAACATCACGCGGAAGGCGGGCTTCGCCGGCCGCTTCGGCACGATCTCTTCCGCGAGGTGCTGGCAAATAGCCTCGCCCTCGCGGTCGGGGTCGGCGGCGAGGTAGATCGCGTCCGCCTCCTTCGCGGCGGCTTTGAGCGTCGCGACGATCTTGCGGTTGTTGCGCTTCTTCGCGTCGGGGATAACTTCGTAAGTCGGCTCGAAATTATTTTCCACGTCCACGCCGAGCCCCTTCGACGGCAGGTCTTTGATGTGACCAATCGAAGCGAGCACGCGGTAGCCCGCGCCTAAGTATTTCTCGATGGTCTTCGCCTTCGCGGGCGACTCGACCACGACCAGATTCTTCGTCATTCTAATCTTCCTTCAACAGCAAAAAAGGTGTCGCAGCGAACACCCGCGCCAGCCCGAAATCCCCACCGGGACACCCGTTTAGATGCCGCGAAACGCCGTCCGGCTGGCTCGATTTCCCCAGATTTTCCGGCGTTTCCCGCCCATTTCCGACTCCCCGCGCCCCCGCGCGGCGGGCTTCTGACGAGACAATACACGGCGGGAGCGGAGGAGAATAGCACCCATCGGCGAGCCCGTGTCAAACGCGGCGAATAAGACGGCGACTCGCGGCGAGCCAAACTCCGCGTCTCAATTTGTCGTTTACCTGATCGCTTGCGCGAAGCGTGCCCGCACACGCGAGCCGTGAGGAAAGCCACGTTCAGAGTCGGGCGGGCGGCGCGTAAATTAGACGAGCACCCCCGACTTGCGGAGCGGCATCAGAGCGCGAGTCGGATGCACGGGCGACGGACGACGAGACTTCGCGCGCGACTGCGCGAACTGGCGGGCTCTCAGTGAACAATTTTTGATAGAGTCGTGTTCACTCTGCTGCGGATCGAATTCACGAAGCTCGCGCGCTCGCGCGGCTTCCAGCTCTCTTTCGCGGCGCTCGCGGGCTTCGTCGCGCTCATGCTCTGGGGCTTCTACACCTACGCCGAGCGCAAGACGGGCGGGCAGGCGGCGGAGCAGTTCCGCTACACCTACGAGTCGAAGAGCTATTTCAACGGGCTCACCTTCGCGCTCTACTCGCTCGTCTTCTCCTTCAGCCTCCTCGTCCCCGTCTTCGTCGCCGCGACCGCGGGCTCACAAATAGCGGGCGAGGCGCGCGCCGGTACTCTTCGCATGATCGCCGTGCGCCCCGTCGCGCGCGTCTCGCTCCTGCTCTCGAAGTTCGCGGTCGTCGCGCTGCACGTGCTTCTGATGATGGCGTTCTTCGTCGGGCTGAACCTCCTGGTCGGCTTGCTCTTCGTCGGCTGGGGCGATCTGCAACTCTACCCGGGGCCGCTCAACTTGGTGGACGAGCCCGGACGCATCGCGCGCGACGACGCGCTGTGGCGCTTCGCCTGCGCGACGCTGACGGGCACTTGGGCGATGCTCGTCGTCGCCGCGATAGCGACGCTCCTCTCCGTCGTCTGCGAGAGCGCGGCGGTCGCCACGGTCGCGACGATTGCGATCTATCTGGCGCTTTACGTCGTCGGGCGCGTCGAGTTCTTCGAGCAGCTGCGCCCCTACTTCTTCACGACCGACATGGACTTCTGGCGCGACGTGTTCAAGCCGCAGATTCCGTGGCAGAGCCTCTACCACTACGCGAGCCTCTGCGGCGCGTACACCTTCGGCGCGCTGCTTGCCGCAGCCGCGCTCTTCGACCGCAAGGACATCAAGAGCTAAACGGGATGCGCGCCAAGCTCACGCTCGCCGCCCTGTGCGCCGCGATGCTCGTCGCCGCGCACCACTTCGACGCGGCGCGCGAGCGCACCGTCCTCGGCGCGCGCGACGCGACCGGCGGCGGGGCGCGGCTGCGGCTGATGACCTGGAACGTCGGCTACGCCGAACTCGAAGACGACACGCGCGCGCACACCTCAGACCTGCGCGCCGTCGCCGACGCGATCCTAAAAAACGATCCCGACGCTATCGCCCTGCAAGAGCTGACCGGAAGCGATCAGCTCAAAGTCCTGCTCGGTTACCTCGGCGGTCGCTACCGCGGCGCGGCGGCTCGCGCGGCGCACACGGATCGCGTCGAGGCTGTGCTCGTGAAAAGCAGCGGCGCGCGCTTCGAGGACGTTCCCGCTGGCGGGCGCTACGCCGTCGCCGCGACCTTCCGCCCGCGCGCCGACGCGCCGGAGGTCGTGCTCGTGAGCGCGCACGCCGACGCCTTCCGCGCCGCGCGCCGGCGCGAGTACACGGAAAGTATTGTTGACTGGGCGCGGGCACACAGCGGTCAGACGGTTTTCGTCGCCGGGGATTTTAACTTCGAGCTGGACGCGCGCGACGAGTCGCACCTCTACACGGACGATCTCAAGCACGACAGCGAGGCGTACAGCTATTTGCTGCGCTACTTCCGCGACGCCGGGCGCGAAGCGGGCGACACGGCGATCAACGACCGCCGCATTGATTACGTTTTCGCGCCGCCCGCCGCCACGACGCGCCGCGCCGAAGTGCTCAAGGACGCGCCCGTCGGTCGCATGGATCACATGCCGCTCGTCGTCGAGGTCGGCTTGTAGGCGCGAGGCGTCGTTTGTCTGAAATGGCGGCTTGAGGTTTTGATTTTAACGGGATGAGTGACGCGGTTTTAGAGACGGAGCGGCTGACGAAGCGTTACGGGCGGCGCGTGGCGGTGGACGCGCTCTCGCTCGCGGTGCGTCGCGCAGACATCTACGGCTTCCTCGGGCAGAACGGCGCGGGCAAGTCAACGACCATTCGCATGGCGCTCGGACTCGTGCGCCCGACCGCCGGGCGCGTGCGCCTGCTCGGTCAAGACATGGCGAAACGTCCGCACCGCGCGCTCGCGCGCACCGGCGCGATGGTCGAGGCTCCCGCCTTCTACGAGAACTTCACGGGGCGGCAGAACCTGACGATGCTCGCCGCGCTCTCCGGCGGCGCGCCGCGTCGCCGCGTGGACGAGACGCTCGAACTCGTCGGTCTCGCGGCGCGCGCCGACGACGCGGTGCGCGCCTACTCGCACGGGATGCGCCAGCGGCTAGGCATCGCGCAGGCGCTCCTGCCGAACCCAGAGTTCGTCATCCTCGACGAGCCGACCGACGGGCTCGACCCGCAGGGCATACGCGAGACGCGGGAGTTGATCCGGCGGCTGCGCGACGAGCTGAAGTTGACCGTGATGCTCTCAAGCCACCTCCTCCATGAGGTCGAGCAGCTGTGTGATCGCGTCGCGATCATTGACGGCGGGCGGCTGCTCTACGAAGGCGGCGTGGCGGAGCTGACCGGGGGCGGCGAGATCGTGAGGCTGCGCGTTGACCGACCCGACGAGGCGCTGCGCGTGCTCGCCGACGATCCGACGCTCGCCGCGAGCCGGAACGGGACGCAGTTCATCTACGTGCGAGCTGGCGGCGGGCGCGTCGCGGACGTGAACGCGCTGCTCGTCGCGCGGGGCTTGCGGGTCTCGGAGATCGTGCCGCACCGCGAGACGCTCGAAGAAGCCTTCACGCGCCTCGTCGGCGAAGCGCGGCGCGGCGTTTAGAGCTTTCGCACGAAGCACCTGCCCGGCAGTTGCCGCACCAGCTCGCGCATTTCGAGACCGAGCAGCGCGCTCGACAGGCTCGAAAGATTCAGTTTCGACGCTTCGGCGAGCGCGTCTATGTGCGACGGCTCGTCCGTCGGGATGAGGCGGAAGACCGCGCGCTCGTCGTCGGTGAGATCGGAAGGGACGACTGTTGACGCCGCCGCGTTGTCAGTCTTGCCGCGTTTCTTCTTCGGCTCCGGCGGGAGAATCCGCGCGGCGATCTCCTGCGGCAGCTCGGCGATCACGTCTTGCCAAGTTTGGACGAGCTTCGCGCCCGCGCCCTTAATCAGGTAGTTCGTGCCGAACGAGTTTCGACTCGTGATGTTTCCGGGCACGGCGAAAACTTCGCGCGACTGTTCGAGCGCGAGCCGCGCCGTGATCAAGCTCCCGCTGTTCTCCGCCGCCTCGACGAGCACGACGCCGAGACTCAAGCCGCTGATGATCCGATTCCGGTACGGGAAGTTCTCCGGTATCGGCGGCGTGCCGAGCGGGAACTGCGAGACGAGCGCGCCGCCCTTCGCCAGTATCTCCTCCGCGAGTTTCTTGTGGTCGCGCGGGTAGGCTTCGTCCAAGCCCGTCCCCAGCACGGCGACAGTTCTGCCGCCCGCTTCGAGCGCGCCGCGATGCGCCGCCGCGTCAATCCCGCGCGCGAGCCCCGAGACGATGACGACGCCGCGGCCGGCGAGATCGCGCGCGAGCATCGTCGCCACGTTCTGCCCGTAGGTCGAGGCGCGGCGCGAGCCGACGACGGCGACGCAAGGGCTCTCGAAGCACGCCGCCCAGTCGCCCTTGACGTAGAGCGTGATCGGCGGGTCGGCGATCTCGCGCAGGAGATGCGGGTACGTGCCGTCGTCTAAGACGAGCACGTCCGCGCCAAGCCCGCGCACGCGCTCAAGCTCGCGCTCCGCCTCCTCGTGCCGGTCGCGCAAGACGATGCTCTCGACCGCCTCCGGCTTCAGCCGCAGCCGCTCGAGCTCCGCGCGCAAAGCGGTGTACACGCCTTCGGCTGAGCCGAACCTCTCGAGCAGGCGCGCCGCCGCGCGCGGTCCCACGCCAGGCGTCATGTTCAGTGCGATCCATTCTTTCATGTGAGGGAGCGGTTGGCTGTGAGCTGTTAGCAAAACACAGTGGGCGAAGCTGACTCGAAAGCTGAGAGCTGTTCACGCCTGGCTAACAGCTCACAGCTAATCGCTAACAGCTTCTCTTTGGCGGAGGCGTGTGGGAATCGAACCCACCCGAGCCTGCTCTCGCAAGCTCACAGACGGTTTTGAAGACCGCGCCGCTCACCAGAGCGGGTGCGCCTCCCCGCGTCAAGGCACAAGACGCTATACGCGCGACGGGCCGCGACTGTCAAGCACGACGCGCGCACGGCTCGCCGACTTGACCGCCGAGTGCCGGGCGGCTATCATCGTTTTCGAACGCTCGTTCGAAAAATTCGTGCGCGCGCGGGAGCCGGCCGGTCGGGGCTTGCGTGCGCGCGTCCGGTCGAACCGTTATCGTTAAAATGATCAACTTCGAGACATCGCCCGAACAGTACAAACACTGGCGACTTGAGCTCGACGGCGCGGTCGCCGCCCTCTCGATGGACGTGCAGGAGGACGAGACCGTCGGCGACGGCTACAAGCTCAAGCTCAACAGCTACGACCTCGGCGTGGACATCGAACTCGCGGACGCCGTCCAGCGCCTGCGCTTCGAGCACCCGGAAGTCCGCTGCGTCGTCGTCAGGAGTTTGAAGCCGCGAATCTTCTGCGCGGGCGCGAACATCTACATGCTCGGCACGTCGCCGCACGCCTTCAAGGTCAACTTCTGCAAGTTCACCAACGAGACGCGCTGCGCCATCGAAGACGCCTCGCGCAACTCCGGTCAGCGCTACGTCGCCGCGCTGAACGGCACCGCCTCCGGCGGCGGCTACGAACTCGCCATCGCCTGCGACGAAATCTACCTCGTCGACGACGGCAACTCCGCCGTCTCCCTGCCCGAAGTGCCGCTGCTCGGCGTGCTCCCCGGCACGGGCGGGCTCACGCGCCTCGTTGACAAGCGCAAGGTGCGCCGCGACCGCGCCGACGTCTTCTCCACGCTCGCCGAGGGCTTGAGGACGAAGCGCGCGAAGGAGTGGGGCTTGATTGACGGCGGGTTCCCGACGAGCAGGTTCGACGAAGGCGTCGCCGCGCGCGTGCGCGAGATCGTCGAAGCGGACAAGTCTGAGCGCCCGGCTCGCGGCATCCGGCTCAACCCGCTCGAAGTCGAAGCGAGCGGCGCGGGGCGCGAGTACAAGTACGTCAGTCTGAAGTTGAATCGAGAGAAGCGCTACGCCGATCTCACCGTGCGCGGTCCCGAAAAAGATTTGCCGACCGCGCCCGAAGAGATCGAGAGGCTCGGCGATTCCCACTGGGCTCTCAGAGCCTACCGCGAACTCGACGACGCGCTGCTGCACCTGAGAGTCAACCAACTCGAAATCGGTCTCGTCTGTCTGAGAACCGTCGGCGACATTGACGCCGTGCTCGCCGTTGACAAGGCGCTCGCCGCCGACCGCGACCACTGGCTCACGCGCGAGATCACCCTCCACATGGCGCGCACGCTGCGCCGACTCGATCTCACCGCCAAGAGCTTCTTCGCCCTCGTCGAGCCGGGCAGTTGCTTCGCCGGAAACCTGCTCGAGCTGCTGCTCGCCTCCGACCGCAGCTACATGCTCAACTCGCCCGAAGAGATCACCGAGCTCGCCACGAGCGAACTCAACGCGGGCGCGTTTCCGATGTCGAACGGTCTGACGCGACTCCACTCGCGCTTCCTCGCCGCGCCCGAAAATGCCGACGGAGTTCTCGCGCGCGGCGGGCGCTTCGACGCGGAAGCCGCCGAGGAGGCGGGACTCGTCACCTTCGCGCCCGACGATCTCGACTACGAGGACGAGGTGAGAGTCGCCGTCGAAGAGCGCACGTCGCTCTCGCCCGACGCGCTCACAGGCATGGAAGCCAGCTTGCGCTTCGCGGGACCCGAAACGCTCGACACGAAAATCTACGGTCGCCTGACCGCGTGGCAGAACTGGATCTTCCAGCGCCCCAACGCCGTCGGCGAGCACGGCGCGCTGACGAACTACGGCAAGCCGACGCAGCCGCAGTTCGATTACAAG
>JAIVGV010000066.1 GCA_020201365.1 Acidobacteriota bacterium | reverse complement strand
CATCTACACCGAGACGGCGATCACCGAGACCGAGGGCGGCGTCGAATTCTTCGCGCGCGTCGTCCCGCAGATGTTCGAGCGCGCGGGCGGCGGCCGCCTCACGGCGGCGCGGCGCGCCGAGTTCGACGCGGCGAACAACGAAGTGATCAGTGCGCTGCGAGCTTACGGCGGCTGGCTGCGCTCCGATCTCCTGCCGCGCTCGAACGGCGACTTCCGCATCGGCGCGGAGAATTTCAGAAAGAAACTGCTCTACGAGGAGATGGTTGACACGCCGCTCGACGCGCTCGTCGCCGAGGGCGAGGCGGAGCTGCGCCGCACGCAGGACGAGATGCGCGCGGCGGCGGAGGAGATCGCGCCCGGTCGCCCGGTCGAGGAGGTCTTGCGCACGCTCTCGCGCGAGCACCCGACCGCCGAAGGCTTGGTGGGCGACACGCGCGCCGAGCTTGACCGCATACGCGCCTTCGTCCGCACGCACGAGATCGTGACGCCGCCCGCGAGCGAGAACCTGATCGTCGCCGAGACGCCCGCCTACCAGCGCGGGACGAGCTTCGCGTCGCTCGACGCGCCGGGCGCGTTCGAGCGCACGGCGACCGAGACTTATTTCTACGTCACGCCTCCCGACCCTGCGTGGGACGCGCGGCGCAGGGAAGAGCACCTGAGTTTTTACAACCGCTATCAGCTTCCCGTCGTCGCCATCCACGAAGTCTATCCCGGGCACTACTATCAGGCGCTCGCGCTCCGGCGCACCTCTTCGCGGCTGCGCTCGGCGCTCGCGTCGAACTCCTTCGTCGAGGGCTGGGCGCACTACTGCGAGCAGATGTTGCTCGACGAGGGGTTCGGCGGCGGCGACCCGCGCCTGCGTCTCGCGCAACTTCAAGCGGCGCTCGTGCGCCTGTGCCGCTACCTCGTCGCCATCCGCATGCACGCGGGCGGGATGAGCTACGAGGAGGCGGTCGAGTTCTTCGCGCGCGAGGGCTACATGGAGCGCGCCAACGCCGAGCGCGAGGCGCGGCGCGGCACGCTCGATCCGACCTACCTCGTCTATACGCTCGGCAAGATGGAGATCGTCAGACTGCGCGAAGACTACCGGCGGCTGCGCGGCGATAGTTTCCGCCTCGGCGAGTTTCACGACCGGCTGCTCTCTTACGGTCAGCCGCCCGTCAAAATCCTGCGCATGGCTCTGCTCGGCGACGCGCAGGACGCGCTCGCAGCAAACGGGCAATCGGCATCAGCGGCGGCGTCAGGTTCGCCGTCGGCGTCGCCCCCGCCCGATGATCGCTCGAACGTCGTGGAGTTCTCCGTCATCGCGTTCGGCGCTTACAGCGGGCACGAGGGCGGGCGCGCCGTCGAGCTCGTCACGGACGAGGAGGGCTGGCGGCGCGCGTGGGAGCTTATAGGCGGCGGGCGACCCCTGCCGGACGTGAACTTCCAGACGCGCTCGGTGGTCGTCGCCTACCAGGGGCGTCAGCCGACGGGCGGCTACAGCGTGGCGGTCGGGGAGATCAGGCGCGCTGGCACTGTGCTTGCTGTACGGGTTAACGAGCGGCGTCCGGCGTCCGGCGACGTTACAACGCAGGTCATAACTTCGCCGTTCGTCGCCGTCTCGATACCGAGACAGCCCGCGGGCGCGGGCGTGCGTTTCGCGGACGCCGGGGGCGCGGGAGGCTCGCCGGACTCGGCGCAACCGAATCGCAAGAAAATCTTGACACGGCGCGCGCGGCAGCGTCGGCGGGGCTGAAATTTCGGCGGCAAACCGCGCGCCTGCCGTCTCATCAAAGTGTTAGCCGGGGCGTGTTCGATTAAGCCTTAGTCGAACGTGACGCCACGGCGAGAAGTTGGTTGCGACTCTCCCTCGTCTCGCGTGCGGGCGACGAAGTTAACGCCCCGTGCGCGAGTGGTTCGAGAAGTTCGGAGGAAGCGTCGCGAGAGTAGAACGGGCGGCGCGGCCTCCGAAGTCGGTCGAAGACGGAGGCCGCGCCGCTCGAAGTTTTTGGCGGACAGTCGCGCGCCTCGGAAATTTCATCAGCGTGTTTTGGAGGGAAGAGAGATGAGAAGCCTTAATCAAGGTCAGCGCGGCTTCGCGGCGGTGGCGTTGGCGCTCGTGTTCCTCGCGCTGCCCGCGAGCGCGCTCGCGCAGTGCCAGCAGGTGACGGAAGCGCCGAAGAACAGGTACAGCATTCAGGACGACATTCAACTGGGGCAGCAGGCGGCGCAGCAGGCTGAGCAGCAGTTGCCCATCATGAACGACCGCGAGTTGGAAGACTACGTCAACCGCATCGGGCAGAAGTTAGTCGCGGCGATCCCGCCGCGCTTCCAGCACCCGGAGTTTCACTACTACTTCCGCGTCGTCAACCAGAAAGAGATTAACGCCTTCTCGCTGCCGGGCGGACCCTCGTTCGTCAACCGCGGCATGATCGAGGCGGCGCGCAACGAGGGCGAGGTCGCCGGCGTGATGGCGCACGAGATTTCGCACGCGGCGCTCCGCCACGCGACGGCGCAGGCGACCGAGACGCAGAAGTACCAGATCGGATCGGTCTTGGGTCAGATCGCGGGCGCGGTCATCGGCGGACCCGCCGGGGCGGTCATCGGCGCCGGCTCACAGATCGGCTTCGGCGCGGGCGCGCTGAAGTACAGCCGCAAGTACGAGACGCAGGCTGACGTGCTCGGCGCGGAGATCATGTCGCGCGCCGGCTACGACCCGCGCGACCTCGCCAACATGTTCCGCACCATCGAGCAGCAGGGCGGCAGCGGCGCGCCCGAATGGATGTCGAGCCACCCGAACCCCGGCAACCGCTACGCCTGCATCAATCAGATGGCGCAGGTCTTCCGCGTCGCGCCGGGCGTCGGCGAAAACGCGCGCGAGTTCCAGATGATACAGGCGCGGCTGCGCGGCTCGGGTCGCTCCTACACGGCGCAGGAGATCGCGCGCGACCAGCAGAACGGGACGCGCTACCCAAACGATAACCGCAACCCGAACGGCAACTACCCGAACAACTACCCGTCGCAGAACGACACCTACGCGCGCGGCGAGCGCGTCGCCTACCCTGCGTCGAGCTACCAGCAGGTCGGCAACAACCTGTTCCGCGCCGCCGTCCCGTCCAACTGGCGCGCGCTCGGCGGCAACGACAACAGCGTGACCTACGCGCCCGAAGGCGCCTACGGCTCGCAAGGGATCACGCACGGCGTGATGTTCGGCACGGATCGCGAGCAGTACAACGACCTGCAGCGCGCCTCGCAGCAGTACATCAACGATCTGCTTCAGGCGCAGGGCAACGAGTACCTGCGCCAGCAGACGCGCTTCACGCGCGCGACGCTCGGCGGGCGGCAGGCGCTCTACACGACGCTCGCCGGTCGGTCGCCGATCACGGGTCGCACGGAGATCGTGACCATCGTCACGACGATGCTCTCATCCGGCGACATCTTCTACATGGCGGCGGTCGCGCCGCAGGACG
Source organism: Acidobacteriota bacterium (assembly GCA_020201365.1). Taxonomy (GTDB): domain Bacteria; phylum Acidobacteriota; class Blastocatellia; order Pyrinomonadales; family Pyrinomonadaceae; genus JAIVGV01. The sequence continues at coordinate 4,835 of JAIVGV010000066.1, read as the reverse complement.
AGAGCAGCGTCTATCAGCGCGCGTTCAACGACATCATGCGCTCGCTGCAAATCAACGACCGCTACTGACGCGCGGCGCGCGGCGGTCTTCACCGAAACGGAAGGGCTCTGACCGCTCGCGGTCAGAGCCCTTCTTATCTCCACGCCGTCGCTGCTTCCTAGCCCGCCGCCGTCCGTCGCTTCTTCCCGCGTCGTCGCCCCGCGCTACGCCTGCATCTTCGAGCCGCACTCGGGGCAGAACTTCGTCGCCGCCTCCGGCTGGTGACCGCACGACGGGCACGTCGGTCGCGGCGGTCTGACGGGCGTGCCGCACTCGGGGCAGAACTTCGCCTTGCCGACCTGGGCGCCACACGACACGCAGCGCGCCTGCGCGGCCGCTTCCGCCTCGGCAGCCTGCGCGGGCGGCGCCGGCGCTTTGAGAACCGAGTCCGCGCCCATGTCTATCTTCGAGGCGTAGTCGGTCTGCCGCGCGCGCTCGTTGAGTTGTTCGCGCGCCGCGTCGGCTTTCGCCTGCGCGTGGCTCGCGGCGAGTTCCTCGTTGTAGTCGGGCGCGCAGTCCTCGCACTGACCGGCGGCGGCGTTCCAGCAGACTTCCGGGCAGACCCACTTGCCGCAGCGCGAGCACTGGTGGAAGTGAGCCTTCGCCTCCTCGACAGCGCGGTTCAATGCGTCGTCGTGCGCCTTGCCGCCGACCTGCCGCTGAATCTCGTAGGCGGAGTTGCCCGCGCTCGAAGCCCAGCCGCCGAACAGGTCGCCCGCCGCGCGCAAGAGCGATCCGGCTGTCCCGATGGTCGAAGTCTGGAAGCTCGAAAGATACCCGTTGCCGCACTTGTCGCAGTAGAACTTGAACTGCGAGCCGCGGTCGGTCGAGAGGTCGTCGTAGTTGCGCACGAAGCGGATCAGAGTCATGGACTTTGAGAAAACCCCCGAAAGTAAGATCGCCGGCGGGACGCGGCGGGCGTCGGTTCCCCGATTCTAACTTGTCACCTGTCGCTTGTCACCCGTCACTTCCTTTCGCCTCCTGCCACAGCTCCTCCATCTCTTCGAGCGACGCCTCGCCGAGCGCGCGAGCGCGCGACGCCAAGCCCCGCTCGATGTGGCGGAAGCGTCGGCGGAACTTGCGGTTCGTGAGTTTCAGCGCCGCTTCGGGCTCGACGCCCAGATGCCGCGCGAGGTTCGTCACGGCGAACAGGAGATCGCCCACCTCCTCGCGCACGCGCGCGTGCTCCGCGTCCTCTTCCGACGCCGGGCGCGACGGCGCTTCGCGTCGAAGCTGCTCGCTCGTCGCATCCGACTCCGGCTGTCCGTCCGTCTTTGCTTGCCCGTCATTAGCGCGCGAGCGTTGCGCCTCGTCGCGCTCGCGGATGGCGGCTCTGAGCTCGTCCGTCTCTTCGCGGAGCTTGTCGAAGATGTCTTCGACGCGCTGCCAGTCGAAGCCGACGCGCGCCGCTTTGGTCGTCAACTGGTGCGCCTCCATGAGCGCGGGCGCTTTCGCCGAGACGCCGTCGAGGAGAGAGGCGTCGTCCGCCCGCGCGTCTTTCCCCGCGGCGCGCTTCTCGGCGGCTTTGATCGCCTCCCAGTTGCGCAGCACGTCGGCGGTGTCCGCGGCGCGCTCGCCCGCGAAGACGTGCGGGTGGCGGCGCACCATCTTCGTGTGAATCTGATCCACGACGTCCTCAATCGTGAACTCGCCGCGCTCCGAGGCGACCTGCGCGTAGAAGATGATCTGGAAGAGCAGATCGCCTAACTCATCCCGCAATTCGGCGGGACGACCCTCGCGCGCCTCCTCGACCGCCTCGACCGCCTCGTAGGCTTCCTCGAGGAGCATCGGCGCGAGCGTCGCGTAGGTCTGCTCGCGATCCCACGGGCAGCCTTCGGGCGAGCGCAGGGTGGACATGAGCGCGACGAGATCGGTGAAAGTTGCTGGCATAAATATAAGTCCGGAGTCTGACGCCTTGAGTCCGGAGTCGGAAGCCCTAAGTCCGGAATGAAAAGTTCGCGCGACGCAGGCAGTCTAGAACTTGCGCGGGCGTTGTTCCAAGTCTGCGCGCGCGGGTTCGGCTGTGTGGGGCGCGCTGGCGCGTTTCTTGCGACGCCGTGCGGGGCGGTGCTACCATCGCGGTTGAAATCAATCCGATAGATTCGACGGGAGTGAGCGCGCGGCGCGGACGCGGACGCGCAACCGCGCGGCTTGCAGGCGACGAGATGAGCGAAGAGAAACCCACCTTCAAGGTCACAGACCGACGCCTCTTCAACCCCGACGGCACGCCGCGCGAGGGCGTCGAGCGCGAAGAGCCAGCCGCGCCGAACGCCGCCGAAGCGACGGCGCAGGCGTCAACCTCGGACGCGACCGCCGCGCGGGCAGCAGACGCGGGCGCGCCCGCGACGAACGCCGCGCGCGCCGATCAACGCGAGGGCGCGCGAGCCGCGTCCGCCTCTGCCGGCGCGCAGACACGCGAAAACCTTCGCGGCGAAGAGCGACGCGGCGAGGAGTCGCATCGCGTCGCGCCGTCGTCAGGGTCGCCGGGCGATGAACTTGACCCGACGCCGTTCGCAAACCTCGTGATGTTCGTCGCCTCGCCCGCCGCCGCCGCGATGGGCATGACGGAGCATCCGGGGATGCCGCCGGGCGAAGTTGACCTGCCGCTCGCCAAGCACTGCATTGATCTGCTCGTCACCGTGCGCGACAAGACGCGCGGCAACCTCTCTCAGCAGGAGCAGCAGATCCTCGAAGGACTCCTCGCCGAGCTACAGATGCAGTACGTCTCCTTAACGAGCACGCGCCGCCAGCCGCGCGGGTTTTCGGGCAGCGACATCACGGGGGGGAGATAAGTTCCAAGCTCCAAGTTCAAAGTTTCAAGTCCAAAGTCGAAAGCGAACCTCCGCCCGGCGGTCAACGCCGGACTCATAGCTCGAACTTGGGACTCGGGACTCGGAACTTTCGATCATGAAAGTTACGCTCCTCGGCACCGGGACTTCGACCGGCGTGCCGTCCATCGGCTGCGAGTGCGAGACGTGCACGTCGGACGATCCGCGCGACAAGCGTTTGCGCGTCTCCCTGCTCGTCGAGCACGACGGGCAGACCGTCCTCGTTGACACCTCCTCGGACTTCCGCCAGCAGGCGCTGCGCGTCGGGCTGAAACACTTGGACGCCGTGCTCGTCACGCACTGCCACGCCGATCACATCTTCGGTCTCGACGACATACGCCCCCTGAACTTCCGCCACGGCGCGCTCGGCGTTTACGCCAACGAGCGCGCGTGGGTGGACATCCGGCGCATCTTCAAGTACGTCTTCGAGCCGTCGCACTTCGGCGGCGGGCTGCCGCAAGTCGTCGCGCACACCGTCGTCAACGGCGCGCCGTTCTGCCTCTCGCGCGATCTCACGGTGACGCCGCTCGAAGTCATCCACGGGCGGCTACCGGTCGTCGCCTACCGCTTCAACGACTTCGCCTACGCGACCGACCTGAGCGAGATTCCGCCCGCGACGCTCGAAGGCTTGCGCGACCTCGACGCGCTCGTGCTCGACTGCCTGCGCATCAAGCCCCACCCGACGCACCTCACGCTCGAGTCCGCGCTCGCCTACGTCGAACGCTTGCGCCCGCGCCGGACGTACCTGACCCACATCACGCACGACATCAAGCACGCCCGCGACTCTCGACTCCTGCCCGACGGCGTCGAGTGGGCTTACGACGGACTGGAACTGCAACTATGAACGATGAGCGCGCAACGATGAACTGAAAAGCATTTGCCTTCACTTCGTCGTTCCGCGCTCATCCTTCATCGTTTCCCTATGCGTCTTTTCCACGGCACGGACAACGCGGAGATCGCGCGACCGACTGTTCTGACGCTCGGCGTCTTCGACGGTCTGCACCGCGGTCATCAACTGATCGTGCGCACGGTCGTCGAGCGCGCGCGCGCCTGCGACGCCGTGCCGACCGTCATCACGTTCGATCCGCACCCGCGCGCGGTGCTGCACCCGGAGAGCGCGCCGCCGCTTCTCCAAACGCTCGATCAGAAGGTCGAGGCGCTCGCCGCGTTCGGCGTCGGGCAGACCATCGTCGTGCGCTTCACGCCGGAGTTCGCGCGCGTGCGCGCAGAGGATTTCCTGCGCGACGTGGTCGAGGAGCGGCTGCACGCGAAAGAAGTTTATCTCGGTCGCGGCTTCGCCTTCGGCTACGAGCGCGGGGGCGACATCGAGCTGCTGCGCCGCGTGAGCCGCGAGCTGGGCTTCCACGCCGACGAAGTGCCGGAGGTGCGCCTGCGCGGGCACCGGATCAGTTCGAGCCGCATCCGCCAACTGCTCGCGGGGGGGCGCGTCAACCTCGCGCGCAGGATGCTCGGCAGACCTTACGGCGTCGAGGGGCGCGTCGTGCGCGGCGCGGCGCGCGGGGCAACGCTCGGGTTCCCGACGGCGAACTTGCACCCGCAGAACCGCGTCATCCCGCGCGCGGGGGTTTACGTGACGGCGACGCTGATCGAAGGCGCGTGGCGGCGCAGCGTGACGAACGTCGGCGTGCGCCCGACCTTCGAGCGCGACGCCGAGCCTTCGGTCGAGACGTTCGTCTTGGGTTGGCGCGGCGACCTCTACGGCGACGTGGTGCGCGTCCGCTTCCTCGCGCGCCTGCGCGACGAGCGGCGGTTCTCGTCGGTCGGAGAGCTGAAGCGGCAGATCGACGCGGACGTATCGCGCGCCGAAGAGTTCTTCGCGCGCGGCGGAGTGCGCCGCTCGCTGGCGGTGATCTGACGCGCGGGCGCGTTTGGGACTCGAATTTTATGCCGTCGCGACAGGATTGCGACGGCGCTTTTGTAGCATCTAACTTCCGATGGCTCTCGAAG
>JAIVGV010000341.1 GCA_020201365.1 Acidobacteriota bacterium | reverse complement strand
GGGGAAGGAAGCGCATCTTTTCCGCGGGACTCGCTCTCTTCGCGGTCGCCTCCGCAGGGTGCGGGCTGTCGCAGACGACCGCCCAACTCATCGCCGCGCGCGCCGTGCAGGGCGCAGGCGCGGCGATGCTCGTGCCGGGCAGCCTCGCGATCATCAGCGCCTCTTTCACGAAAGCGGATCGTGGACGCGCCATCGGAACTTGGTCGGGCTTTACAGCCATCTCCGCAGGGATAGGTCCCGTGCTCGGCGGCTGGCTCGTTGAGAACGTCTCTTGGCGTTGGATATTTTTCATCAACCTGCCGCTCGCGGCTCTGGTGCTGTTGATTACTTGGCGGCACGTGCCCGAAAGCCGCGACGAGGACGCGGGCGCGCGCGTGGACATCCTCGGCGCTGCCGCGGCGACGCTCGGGCTGGGCGGCGTCGTTTACGGCCTGCTCGAATCGGGCGAGCGCGGCTTCAACGATGCGCGCGTGGCGGCGAGCCTTGCGATAGGAGCGGTGCTGCTCGTCCTCTTCATCGTCGTCGAGCGAAGACGCAGGCAGCGGGCGATGATGCCGCTTGCTCTATTTCATTCGCCGACTTTCGCCGGGGCGAATCTTCTAACATCTTTCCTCTACGGCGCGCTGAGCGGGTTGATGTTCTTCCTGCCCTTCAACCTGATTCAAGTGCAGGGCTATTCGGCGACGCAAGCGGGGGCCGCCCTCCTTCCGTTCGTGCTGACGATGTTTCTCTTGTCGCGCTGGGCGGGCGGTCTCGTCCAGCGTTACGGCGCGAAGTTGCCGCTCGTGCTCGGGCCCGTCATCGCAAGCGCGGGCTTCGCCTTGTTCATGCTTCCGGGTACGGGCGCAGGAAGTTACTGGACGAGCTTTTTCCCGGCGGTGATCGTCATGAGCCTCGGCATGGCGACGAGCGTCGCGCCCTTAACGACGACTGTGATGGGCGCGGTTGAAGAGCGACATGCGGGCATCGCCTCGGGCATCAACAACGCGGTCTCGCGGACGGCGGGGCTGATCTCTATTGCGTTATTCGGGGTCGTCATGACCGGCGTCTTCGAGCGAAATTTTAACTCTCGTCTGCTGACCCTAAACCTTCCCGCCGAAAGTCGCGCCGCGCTCGGAACGCAGACGAGTCGCCTCGCCACAATCAACATTCCGAATGAGTTGCAGGGCGAGACGAAACAAGCAATCGGGCGCGCCGTCGAGGAGTCGTTCGTCAGCGGCTTCCGCGTCGTCGTCCTCATAGCCGCGGCGCTCGCACTCGCGAGTGGACTCTTCGCATGGCTGCTCATAGAAGGGCGAGCACGTCCGGTACGCGAGACGCCGCCCGCCAACGGTCTCGTGCGGAAAAGAGCGGCGGACGGCTAACGGGGAATAACCAACAGCGATGCTGACCAGTGAAAGACAGAGCGGGTGTTCGTATGAAAAGACCGATTCGCATTTTATTGCAGACCACCATCCCCGCGACAGAAGACGACTGGCACGTCGGGCGGTTCTCCCTGCTCGCCGAGTGTCTGGGCGGGCTTCGAGACGGGGGAGGGCGCTTGCTCTGTGAAGTCACGGCGCGCGACCGCGAGACGAACTCGGACGGCAGCGACGAGGAGTTGAGCCGACTCGACTCGACAGACTTCGACGAGCTGTGGCTCTTCGCCGTGGACACGGGCGACGGGCTGACCGAGGCGGATTGTCGGGGCATCACGCGCTTTCGCCAGCGCGGCGGCGGCATCCTCTCGACGCGCGATCACGAAGACCTCGGCTCTTCGCTCTGCACGCTCGGCGGCGTGGGTCGCGCCCACTTCTTCCACAGCCTGCATCAAGACCCTGACGAGACGAGACGCGCGCGCGACGATCAGGAGACGAAAACGATCTCCTGGCCCAACTACCATTCGGGCAGCAACGGCGACTATCAAAGGGTCACGCCCGTCGAGCCGTTGCACGAACTCCTGCGCAACCCTTCGTCGCCTTCAGGGCGCATCGAATATTTCCCCGGGCACCCGCATGAGGGCGGAGTCGGTGTGCCGGAGGGGGAGCGCCACGCGCGCGTCGTCGCGACCGGCACGAGCCAAGTCACGCGACGCCCCTTCAACCTCGTCGTCGCCTTCGAGCACGCGCAAGACGGGCACGGTCACCTGCTCGGTCGAGCCGTAGCCGAGTCGAGCTTCCATCACTTCGTTGATTATAACTGGGACACCTCGGTGGGCTGCCCGACGTTTGTCGCGGAGCCGCCCGGCGATCAGGTTAAAAGAGAGCCGGAGCGGCTCGAAGACGTGAAGACATACGTGCGTAACCTCGCCATGTGGCTCGCCGGGTGATCTTCAATTTCGCAAGTGGCAAATCAGGGCGGTTATCTTCTTCGCGCGAGGTAGAAGTCATATCGCCGCCCGCTGTCTCAGACAGTCGAAGATTTGCGTCCTAGCGACCGAAGACTTGCGTCAAGAAAATAGTTCCCGAAGTAAAGGTCGTCACGGTGAGCCGTCCGGCGGGCAAGTAAGCCCCTGCGCTGGCGAGCCCTATCCCGTTGCGCACGGGGCGTGCAATCTATGATAATGTTCGCCACCTTATCGGATTACGCGAGCGCGCAGCGGCTGAACGAGCCCGATCCGCGCGCGTCACGATCCTTAACAGTCACGCACGGTCAGGATCGGTCTGCGACTCCGGCGCTACTGCCGGGAGTGAGCGGGTGATTTTCGAGCCGGCGGGCGCGAGAGACGGAGTTGAGAAAAGATGATGACCGCTGAGACGGAAGCCCCCCCCTCGGAGACGACGCAGGAAGGCAAGTACGTTTACTGCATCATCGAAGCCGACGCCCCGCGCTCGTTCGGGCCCATGGGCATCGGCGGGCGCGGCGACGAGGTCTATACGATCCACCACAACGGTCTCGCGGCGGTCGTCTCGAACACGCCGCTCGTCGTTTACGACCCGACGCGCGAGAACGTCTTCGCGCACGAGCAGGTGAACGAGGCCGTGATGCGCGAGTTCACCGTGCTCCCGATGGCGTTCGGCGCGCTCTTCCGCACCGAGGAGGACATCATCGAGCTGATCCGCGGCACCTACGACGCCCTGCGCGACGTGCTCGCCAAGATGGAGGGCAAGGTCGAGTTCGGCTTGAAGGTCAACTGGGATCGCGATCAGGTGATCGCCGATCTCGAACGCGAGAACGACGAGATCCGCCACCTCAAGGAGCAGATCACTTCGCGCGCTTCCGGCTCGACCTACTTCGCGCGCATGCAGCTCGGTCGCCTCATCGAGACGGCGCTCTCCGATCAGGCTGACGCCTACATCCGCGAGGTCTATTCGGCGCTGCGCGACACGGCGGTCGCCTCGCGCGCCAACAAGCCCATCGGGGATCGCATGATCATGAACGCCGCCTTCCTCATCGAGCGCGACCGCGAGCCCGAGTTCGACGCCAAGGTCAAGGAGGTCGCCGCCAAGTACGACACCAAACTCTCCTTCAAGTACACGGGTCCCTGGCCCCCCTACAACTTCGTCCACATCCGTTTGAAGCTTGAGCGCGGCGAGGGCGCGACCGAAGTCATTTCGAAGTAGGGGGCGCGAGACGAGCCCCTCGAAGAGAGTCACAGCGAAGTCCGAAGCCATGTTCCTAATCGACGATCTACTGCTCGCGCCGGTCAACGGCTTCAAGTTCATCCTGAGCCAGATTCAGAAGATGGCAGATCAGGAGCTGAACGACGACACGCTGATCAAGGAGCAGCTCCTGGAGCTGCAGATGCGGCTCGAGCTCGACGAGATTTCCGAGGAGGACTTTGCCGCGCAGGAGGCCGAGCTGTTCGCGCGCCTGCGCGTCATCCGCGCCCGCCAGCTCGATCTGCTCCACCAAGTCCACACCGCCGAGTCGTCCTCCATGACGGTTGAGGCGGGCGGCGACGAGGGCGACTTCTGGGAGCCGGGCGGGGGGAGATAAGCCGTGGGCGAGAGGCGAGCTGCTCCGTCGCGTCGCGGCGCACCTGAACTCCCGTCCGACGACGCCCGCGCGCACGCCGCGCCGCACCTCCAGCCCCCGCGCTACCACCTCTTCGGCGGCAAGGGCGGCGTCGGCAAGACGACCGCCGCCTCCGCCCACGCGCTCAGCCTGCTCGACCGCGCGGGCGGCGGCGAACGGATTCTCCTCTTCTCGACCGATCCGGCGCACTCGCTCGCGGACAGCCTCGGCGTGCCGGTGGGCGACCGGCTCACCGAGGTCGCGCGGCGCGGCGCGGCGCGCCTCTCGGCTTACGAGATGGACGCGGGCGCGGCGCTCGAAAAGTTCAAGGACGAGCACCGCCCCGTGCTGGCCGAGATCGCCGAGCGCGGCACGCTCCTCGACGAGGGCGACATAGACGAGCTGCTCTCGCTCTCGCTGCCCGGCATGGACGAGGTGATGGCTCTCTTCGAGCTGAGCGAGCTCGACCGCGCCGGTGCGTTCTCGCACGTGGTCGTTGACACCGCGCCGTCCGGACACACCTCGCGGCTGCTTCGCCTCCCCGAAGTCTTCTCGCACATGATCGGCGCGCTCGACCTTTTGGCGGAGAAGCACCGCTACATCGTCGCGCACTTCGCGCGGGGCGGGCGCGCGCGCGCCGACGAGGTCGATCTCTTCATCGGCGATCTCACCGAGCGGATCGGGCGCGTCCGCGAGATGCTCCACGACGCCGGGCGCACGCGCTTCACGCTCGTCACGATCCCGGAAGCGATGGCGTTCGAGGAGACGGCGCGCTACCTCGCGCTGCTCCGCGACGAGGACGTGCCCGTCACCGACGTGATCGTCAACCGCGTCGAGCGCACTCACGCGGGCTGCCCCTACTGCCGCGCCCGCGCCGCCGCGCAGAAGCCGTGGCTCGCGCGCATCGCGCGCGACTTCAAGGCTCTCAGCCTGCGCGCCGCGCCGCTCTTCGCCGAAGAGGTGCGCGGGCTCGAAGCCCTACGCAAGTTCGCACGCGCGACGCAAGACTTCGTCGCCGCGACACGGAACTCCACGCGCGCGGCTTTAGTCGGCGACCGCCAGCCGGGCTACGCGCGCGCAGGTGCGAAGGTGCGTGAGGAAGAGAAAGAAGTCGGCGGCGGCGCGGGCTTCGCGCTCGCACCGCGGCGGCTCCTGATCTTCGGCGGCAAGGGCGGCGTCGGCAAGACGACCGCCGCCTGCGCCTCGGCGCTCGCGCTCGCGCGCGACGACGCGGGCGGGCGCGTGCTCGTCTTCTCGACCGATCCGGCGCACTCGCTCTCGGACTGTTTCGGCGAGCACGTCGGCGCGCTGCGGCGCGGGGTCGGCGGCGTCGGGAATCTCGACGCGATGGAGATCGATCCGGGCGCGCGCTTCGAGGAGTTGAAGGCGCGCTTCCGCGCCTGGACGGACGAGCTGTTCGCGTCGCTCACGGGCGGCTCGCGCTTCGAGGTGCAGTTCGACCGCGAGGCGATGCGCGAGCTGGTCGAACTCGCGCCGCCGGGCATCGACGAGATCGCGGCGCTCAGCGTGATCGCCGATCTGCTCGACGCCGACGCCTACCGCACGATCGTGCTCGACACGGCGCCGACCGGGCACCTCCTGCGCTTCCTCGAATTGCCCGGCGTCGCGCTCTCTTGGGTGCGCGCCTTCCTCAAGCTGCTGCTCAAGTATAAGAACGTGGTGAAGGCGGGCGGCGTCGCGGAAGAGTTGATCGCGCTCTCGAAAAGCATCAAGCGGATCATCGCGCTGCTGACCGACGCCGCCGCTTGCGAGTTCGTCGGCGTGGCGATCCCCGAACGCATGAGCCTCGAAGAGACCGCGCGGCTCGCCGACGCGCTCGAACGCCTCGAAGTCCCGATGCGCCGCCTGCTCGTCAACTCGGTCGTGCCCGCGCGCGCGGCTCGCTCGTGCGACTTCTGCCGCGAGCGTCGCGACGCGCAGAGCGGCGTGCTCAGCGAGTTCCGGCGCAGGTTCGCGCGCGGCGTCAGCCTCTACGTCGCGCCGCAGCAGCCGCGGGAGATTCGCGGCGTCGCGCCGCTGCGCGAACACTTCGCGGCATGGCGCGAGGCGTGCGACGCCGCGCGCTCGCGCTCGGCGGTAGAGAGCGGGGCGAAGAAGTCGCGCGGGGGCGGCGTGAAGAAAAAATCAGGCGCGGGGAGAAAGTCGGGCGGGCGCGACGCGATGAAAAAAGCGAGCGCGAAGAGCGCGACGAAGAGGGGGAGCGCGCAGGCGGCGGGAGCGTCGAAGCGCAGGCGAGAGGTTGTGAAGAGATGACGACGCGTCGCGCCAAGGAAGATGAAGGCGGATCGCAGGGCGGCGGTCGCCTCTCGCGGAGTAGTAGTGGTGGCGACACGCGCGGCGGCGCGGAGGCGGGCGGCTTCTACGTCTATTGCGTCGGCGCGCGCGAAGAGCTTGCACATTTATTCGGCGAAGGGCTGCCCGAAGCCATCGAGCCGGACGCGCCGCTCGAACTTGTCGCCGGGGGAGAGTTGGCTGCGGTCGCGAGCGCCGTCCCGCTGTCGGACTACGGCGAGGAAAAGCTGACGGCGCGGCTCGCCGACCCGGAGTGGATCGCCGTCAGGGCGATGCGGCACGAGCGCGTCGTCGAGCACTTCGCGCGGCGCGCGGGCATAGCGCCGCTGCGCTTCGGCACGATCTACTTGCGGCGCGAGGGCGTCGAGCGCATGCTCGCGGGGAGGCGGGACGAGCTGCGCGCGGCGGTCTCGCGGCTGCGCGGCAGGGAAGAGTGGGGCGTGAACGTCTATTGCGATCGCGCGAAGCTGTTGGAGCGGATCGTGGAGCTGAGCCCGCGGCTCAGGGGGTTGAGCGAGCGGGCGTCCACGCTCCCGCCGGGGCGCGCCTACCTGCTGCGCAAACAGGTTGACGCGCGGCGCGCGGACGAGGCGCGCGAAGAGTTGGCACGCGCGACCGAAGAGATTGAGCGACGGCTCGGCGCGGCGAGCGAGGCGGGCGTGCGGCTGAGGGTGAGCAGCGCCGAGGCTGCGGAGCGGCGCGAGCTGGCGGCGAAGTTCGCCTTCCTCGTCGAGCGCGCGCGCTTCGCGGAGTTCCGCGCGGCGGCTGAAGAGCTGGCGCGCGAGCGCGAGGGCGCGGGGCTGCGGCTTGAGCTGGCGGGACCCCTGCCCGCCTACAGTTTCGTCGCGGGCTCGTGAGCGCGGAGGCGGCGGGGACACGACCCGACGAAGACTTTCATGGCGGACGAACTTTCGCGGCAGACCGCGCACCCCGACATACTAGAACAGAGCGACCTGTCGCTTCTCGAAACGCTCGATCACGTGCTCAACCGCGGCATCGTCATCGCGGGCGAGATCACGATCTCGGTCGCCGACGTCGATCTCATCTTCCTCGGCTTGAACGTCCTGCTGACTTCGACCGAGACGGCGCGCGACGTGCTCAACCGGCGCGCGGGCGCGGCGGCGACCGAGCACGGGGGCGACGACTGATCGCCTTCGATTGATCGCTGACGGCTGATCGCGCGCGGTTGATGGAGCCGCGCTCGCCCGACGGTTTCGATGAACGTTTACGCCTACTGCCTGAGCGACGAGATCGCCGACGGCTCGACGGAAGCACTCGCGGGGATCGGCGGGGAGGCGGCGCGTCTCGTCTGGCGCGACCTGATCGCGGCGGTCGTGAGCGATTTCGAAGGGGACGCCGTCGCCGTCACGCGCGAGAACGTCTTGGCGCACGAGCGCGTCGTCGGCGGCGTGCTCGCGCGCGCGACGCCGCTGCCGTTCCGCTTCGGAACGGTCGTCGGCGAAGAAAATCTGGCGGGCTACGTCGCCTCGCACGCCGGGGAGTTGAGGGCGCAGCTCGAACGCGTGCGCGGCTGCGTGGAGATGAGCGTCAAAGTGATCTTGAAGGAAGGCGGGGGCGAGCCGTCGCCCGACGAGCCGCGGTCGCCGCCTGATGGTCGGGCGTCTTCTGATCCGCAATCGCCGCCGGCTGATCGTCAGCCTCCCGCTCGCGCGCCTGCGGCGGGCGCGGGCACGGCGTTCCTGCTGGCGAAGCGGCGGGAGGCGGCGGGCGACGAGGTGCGCGCGGCGCGGGCGCACGAGATCGCGCAGTGGCTGGGGGGCGCGGTGGCGGGCGCGGTGCGTGATTCGAGGATTGAAGTGAACCCGCGCGGCGCGCTCGTCGTCTCGGCGGCGCACCTCGTCGAGCGCGCGCGGCTCGAGGAGTACCGGGAGCTGCTGCGGCGCGCGCGCGCCGAGCGCCGCGACCTGTATTCCTTGACTAGCGGCGCGTGGTCGCCTTACAGTTTCACGAACGCACGCGCGTGAGGCGCGCGGCTCGGAGCACACAAGTGAAGTCTTCCCCTGACGCCGCCCGTCCGGTCGAGCCGGAGGTGGAGAC
>JAIVGV010000554.1 GCA_020201365.1 Acidobacteriota bacterium | reverse complement strand
GTCGGCGCGTGCGAAGTCGCGGCGGCGGCGCGCCTCCTGTCGCTCTTCGATGAGGGCTTGAATCTCTGAGTCGAGCATGTCGCGGCGGGGCTCGCCGAAGACGTTGAGCACGGAGTCGAAGCGGCGTATGAGCGAGAGCAGGTCGCGCTGATCGTCTGCGCGCAAGCCTTCGCAGTTGAGCGCGGTGTTGACTTCGCGCGTGAGGTTGTGGACGGCGGCGAGGGCGACCGAGGTGTTGAGATCGTCGTCGAGCCCCGCCTCGAACTCTTCGAGGGCGCGTGCGGCGGCGGCGCGAAGCTCAGGGTTGCTGCCCGGCTCGGTGCGCGCTTCGGCGAGGCGCGCGTTGAAGTCTTGCAGACCCGCGACGGTCTTCTCCGTGCCGCGCAAGCCTTCGATGGTGAAGTTGAGCTGCTTGCGGTAGGGCACGCTCAGCAGCGCGTAGCGGATCGCGGCGGGCGTGTGCCCGCGCTCGACGAGATCGCGCAGGGTGTAGTAGTTGCCCTTGGACTTCGACATCGTCTCGCCGTCAATCTTCAAGTGCTCGCCGTGCAGCCAGTATTTGACGAAGGGCTTCCCCGTCGCGCCTTCGGACTGCGCGATCTCGTTCTCGTGGTGCGGGAAGATGAGGTCAACGCCGCCCGTGTGGATGTCGAAGGTCTCGCCGAGGTACTTCATGGACATGGCGGAGCACTCGATGTGCCAGCCGGGGCGCCCCTTGCCGATGGCGGCGTCCCACGTCGGCTCTCCTTCGGTGTCGGCGCTTTCCAGAGGGCGAAGTCGCGCGCGTCCTCCTTCTCGTACTTGTCCGTGTCCACGCGCTCGCTCGCGCCGGCGATGTTGCCCGCGAAGTTGATCTTCGAGAGCTTGCCGTATTCGGGGAAGGAGGTGATGCGGTAGTAGATTGAGCCGTCGGAGTTGTAGGCGTTGCCGGAGTCGAGCAGCCGCTCGATGATCGAGACCATTTCGGGGATGTGCTGCGTCGCGCGCGGGGCGACTTCGGGTCGCTCGCAGCCGATCAGCTCGAAGTCTTCCCAGAAGGCTTCGATGTAGGGCGCGGTGTACTCGTCGAGCGAGACGCCGCGTTCGAGAGCCTGATTGATGATGCGGTCGTCCACGTCCGTGAGGTTCATGACGTGCGTGACCGCGTAGCCCTTGTACTTGAGGTAGCGGCGCAGCACGTCCACGAAGACGTTGGTGCGAAAGTTCCCGACGTGTGCGAGGTTCCAGACGGTCGGACCGCAGGCGTACATCCTGACCGCGCCCTCTTCGATGGGCTGGAACTCTTCGAGGCGACCCGTGAGCGTGTTCTGAAACTTTAGCATCTCGGAAAAGTCGCGCGCGCCGCGTTCTCGTTCGGCGCGCGCGTTTGTTGTTTACGACTGACGGTTAAACGAGCAGGCGACTCGTCCGGTTCACTGAAGCAGGAAGTTGAAAGTTAGTGTCCCTCTAACCTTGACGGGCTCGCCGCCCAAAAGCCCCGGCGCGAAATGCCAGCCGTAAGCAGCCTGCACCGCGGCTTGCTGTAATAGAGGATGACCCGAAAGCGGGCGGGCGGAGATTACTTTGCCACACTCATCAGCCAAGACTTGAACCACGACCGTGCCGGAAACTTGCGCCGTTCTAGCGATGGCTGGGTAAGTCGGAGCAGGCGACTCACCCGGAAGACCGCGACCGTTAAGGACGCCGCCGTTGATTATCACGCTTTCTCCGCGCGCTGTGGTACGCGACTTTGAGGTGTCGCAGGGGGCATCCTTCACACCAAAAGTCGCCAGCGGCAAGTTGACGGCTTCAGTGCGCGTCTTCATAAGCTCGTTACGTGCGACGAGGGTGTCGGGCGTGTGATAAGCGATCCACGCCGTCGTCGCGGTGACGCCGAGACCGAAGGTCGTGAGCGCGACGGCGAGTCCGAGCATCTTGCTTCGCATGGGGAACACTCCTTTGCGGGAGAGTCTAGGAGAAGTGCGCGCGGCGAGTCAATCGAGACGTGATTATGATGGTAGGGGCAGGGCTTGTCCCTGCCCGCCCGCGCGACAGCGCGGAGGAGAGATGCGTGAGCGTCCGACGCAGAATGATCGCGGGTCGTGTGAACGTGCCCGCGCACGCTTCGGGCAGGGACAAGCCCTGCCCCTACGGTTGTCAATGATCTTAGCGGTGGGACTGGAAGTGCTCGAAGCCCGCGGGGCGGAGGTCTTCGAGGTGCGTGTGGCGTTGGAGC
This sequence comes from Acidobacteriota bacterium, assembly GCA_020201365.1. GTDB lineage: Bacteria > Acidobacteriota > Blastocatellia > Pyrinomonadales > Pyrinomonadaceae > JAIVGV01. Next base: position 830 of record JAIVGV010000554.1, on the reverse strand, counting down.
TTGAGCCCGGCGTCGGCTTCGGTGATCTCGCCGACGCGCGTGACGGGGACGCCCGCGAGTTCGCGCGGGAGTTTCAGAATGTCGCGCGGGTTGACGGTGAAGAGCAGCTCGAAGTCTTCGCCGCCGTGCAGCGCGAGCTGGTGCGCGTCGGCGACGACCGCGTGCGTGAAACTGTTGTCGGCGAGCGCGCCGTCGCGGTGGAGAAGGGGATGGATCGGAATCTGTGACCAGTCAACGGTAGCTCCGACTTTGCTCTCGCGGCAGAGGTGCGCGAGGTCGGAGGAGAGACCGTCGCTCAAGTCAATCATCGCCGTCGCGAGTCGCCCCTCGCCGACGAGCGCGCCCCACTCGACGCGGGGCGTCGGTCGCGTCTGCCGCGCGGCGAGCTGCTCGAATTCGGGCGGGATGTCGTGGCGCACGTCTTCGGAGAGCGTGAGCGATCTTTCGAGCAGGCGCAGACCCGCCGCCGCGCCGCCGAGCGCGCCCGTGACGAAAATCTGATCGCCGACCTGCGCGCCGGAGCGCAAGACCGCGCGACCGCTTTCGACCTCGCCGACGACGATTGAATCAACCATGATCCGCTCCGGCGAGCGCGACACGTCGCCGCCGACGAGAGCGACGTTGTGCCGGTCTGCGAGCGCGAAGAAGCCCGCGTAGAAGTCGTCGAGGAAGCGCGACTCCCAGGTGGTCTGCGGCACGCCGAGCGAGAGGAGCGCGAAGCGCGGGCGCGCGCCCATCGCGGCGACGTCGGAGAGCGAGACGGCGAGCGCCTTGTGACCGAGCGCCGCGGGCTCTGTGAGGCGGCGGAAGAAGTCAACGTCCTCGACGAG
>JAIVGV010000065.1 GCA_020201365.1 Acidobacteriota bacterium | reverse complement strand
GGGTAACGACCGGCGCGCGGCGGGCGACCGGAGGAGACTCCTCCCCAGCCCCCGACCCCTAACCCCTATCCCCTGCTTTCTCACAGTTCGATCCACGGCGTCGGCTCTTTCGGGTGCGAGAGCGTGATCTTGGTGGTGCACTGGAAGAGCGTGCCGCGCTCCTTCAAAGCCGTCTCGGCGTTGAGCTGCGCGACGAAAGGGTTGTTGGCGCGCTGCGAGAGGTGCGCGAGGATGATGTGAGACGCCGTGCCGTCGAAGTCCTCGCGCAGCCACTCGGCGATGTCCTCGTTCGAGAGGTGCCCCGTGCGCGACAGGATGCGCTGCTTCAGCTCCCACGGATAGACGGCGCACGCCTTGAGCATGTCGCGGCTGTGGTTCGACTCGATGACGATTGCCGCGCAGTCCCGCAGCCGCTCTTTGATCAAAGTCGTGACGTGACCGAAGTCCATGAGCGTCGCGACGCGGATGCCGTCGTGCGTGGCGGTGAAGCCGAAGTTGTCCGCCGCGTCGTGCGGGATGGTGAACGGGTGGAAGTCTATCTCGCCGACGCGGAAATCCTTGCTCGACGAAATCTCGACCGTGCGATCTTTCACCGCCTCGAAGCGCTTGCGGAACTCGTCCGAGCCGTCCTCGTAGCGCTCGCCGACGTAAGCGTCCAGCGTCTCGCCCGAAACATAGACCGGGCAGGTCAGACTTTTCAGCAGCACGCGCAAGCCCCCGGCGTGGTCGCTGTGCTCGTGCGTGATGATCACGCCGTCGAGCGACGCCACGTCGCAGCCGACGAGCGCGAGCCGCCGCACGGTCTCCTTCGCCGAGAGCCCCGCGTCAACGAGCACGCTCGTCCGCCCCGCGCAGATGAGCAGGGCGTTTCCGGTCGAGCCGCTTCCGAGGACGGTGAGCTTCATTAACTGAGAACGATGAAGTCGCAACGATGAACGATGAAGTGAAAACCACTTGCCTTCGGTTCATCGTTCCGCGTTCCTACTTCATCGTCGCCTTTCAAATTTCCAGCCGCGCGCGATCTACTTTGAAGCCGTTGAGCTCGCCGAGCGCGGCGAAGGCGATCTGATCCGTCGTGAAGCGCGAGCGGGCGACGGCGAGCAGATCGTCGGGCGTGACCGCTTCGATCTTGGCGATGACCTCTTCGGGCGCGAGGCGGCGTCCGTGGACGATCTCCTGGCGGGCGAGCGCGGCGGCGCGCGTCCCCGACGACTCGAGCCCGAGCAGGATCGAGGCGATCATCTGATCCTTGGCGAGCCGCAGCTCGTCTTCGCCGACCGGCTCGCGCACGGTGCGTCGAATCTCCGCGAGCGAGAGTTCTAGAACTTCGTCCGCCTGTTCGGGCGACGTGCCCGCGTAAACTTGGAAGACGCCCGCGTCGGTGAAGGTCGAAGCCGCCGCGCCGACGGCGTAAGCCAAGCCCCGATCCTCGCGGATGGACTGCCAGAGCCGGCTCGACGTGCCGCCGCCGATGACCGAGCCCAAGAGGCTCGCCGCGTAGCGATCCTCGTCGCGCGCGTTCGACCACGGCGTGGCGAGCAGCAGGTGCGCCTGTTCCAACTCCTTCTTGCGGCGGACGAAGATCGGCGCGGCGTGGCGCGGCGCGGCGTCAACGTCTTCGCCGTCGGCGGCGGACGAAACTTGAGAGTCTCGCCCGGCGTCGTTCCACAGCTCTGCGAAGGCGCGTTCGGCGAGCGCGACGACGCGGTCGTGCTCGACGTTCCCGGCGGCGGCGATGACGAGGTTGCGGGGCGAGTAGGCGTCCGCGTGGAAGGCGGTCGTGCGCGTGCGGTCGAAAGATAAAACCGTGTCGGGCGTGCCTTCGATGGGGCGACCCAAGGGGTGTCCGGGGAAGTAGGCGGCGTTGAAGAGTTCGTTGAGGAGCTCTTCCGGAGAGTCCTCGATCATCTTCATCTCTTCGATGATCACCTTCTGCTCGCGCTCCAAGTCGTCGGCGTCGAAGCGCGGGGCGAGGAGCATGTCCGCGAGCAGGTCGAACGCCTGCGGGACTGCCGTGTCAACGACCTTGAGCGAGAAGCCGGTCAGCTCGTGGGCGGTGTAGGCGTCGAAGTTTCCGCCGAGGCGGTCGGATTCGACGGCGATGTCGAGGGCGGAGCGGCGGCGCGTGCCCTTAAAAACCGCGTGCTCGATGAAGTGGCAGATGCCGTTCCAGTCTTTGCGCTCGTGGCGCGAGCCGCGCCGCACCCAGACGCCGACGGTCGCCGAGCGCAAAGATGGCATGTGCTCGGTCAGGACGGCGGCGCCGTTGGCGAGCCTCGTCGTGCGGACTAGATCGATCATCTTCAGGTGACTTGCGGGCGAAAATTACTAACCCACAGGCGGGCTTACTTTCGCGGCAAGCGGAATCGTAACACGCGAAAAAGTCGCGGGCAAACGTGCGATCAGGGCGGTGGTTTCCCGACTCGCGCCGACGCTATTGCTAGCCGGAAGACTCACCGCCGCAGGCGCAGAGGACGCGGAGGCTACGCAGAGAAAGCCGCTTCTTCCCTTGCGTAAACTCTGCGCCCTCTGCGCCTGCGGCGGTGAACGCCGGGTCGAAGTTGATCCAGGGCTAATCTTAAGCTGGCAGTCGTCAGCCCGGCGGGGCAACGCGGGACGCCCGGCGCGCCTTCCAACGGCTTGCTTGACACGCTTTTTCCGGTCGGCGAAAATGGACGCCTTCGCGCCCCGGTCGGCAATCTGTCAGGCGTGACTCGAAACTCTTTCGCGACGTGCGACAGGCAGCCCCGCGCGGGCTGCGCGCAGAATGATCGTCTCCCGCGTCCGCTAGACCTCGTGAACCGTCAGGGAAGTGTGTGCGCTCGTTGGCGCGCGCGTGCGTCGGCTCGGTCGAGTCGGCGGCGGCGCGCGCCGGGAGGTTCGGTGCGATGAGGAAGAACTCCATGCGCGTGACTTTGACGCTCCTCGCGGCGACTGTTCTGCTCGCGTGGGCTGCCCAGCCCGCCGCGCAGGCGAAGGGCGGCACTGCTTCGCACAGGCTCGGCACGGTCACGGGGCTCGTGCGCGACTCGAAGGGGCAGCCGCTCGCGGGCGCGATCATCCGCTTCATACGCGAGGGCGCCGACACCGTCTCGAAGCAGACGAGCACCGCGCAGGACGGCACCTTCACGGCGCGCGTGCTGCCGGGCAAGTACCTCTTGACCGCGCTCGCCGACGGCTTCCGCGAAGTCTCCTTCAACTCCGTCCAGGTCAACCCGTCGGACGAGCTCAGCTACCGCTTCAACCTCGAACCGCTCGGGCAGGGTCGCACCGCGCCTGAGCGGCGAGCCGACCGCAACGATCCGAAGTGGCGCCTGCGCTCGGCGGCGGCGCACCGCACCATCTTCCAGCAGGACGGCGCGCAGGACTCTTCCGCCGAGATCGCCGAGGCGGCAATCGCGCAAGCCACGGGTCAGAACGCCGACGACGGCGGCGCGGACGAAGACGGCGCGCCGTCGGGCGACGCGCCAGCCGCGCAGCTTTCATCAAACAACTCACGCGCCGCCCACGGCGTCGTCGAAACTTACACCGGGTTTTCACGGAGCCCGGTCTCTTCAGCCTTCGTCGGCACGAACTTCGCCGTCTCCGCGCCCGCGACCGATCAGCTCAACCTCGTCTTCGCCGGACAGCTCGCCTCGAACGGCTACGCGCGGCTGGAGACGACCGGCGCGTGGCGCGCGACCGACCGCCACGGCGTCCGCGTCACGCTCGGCGGGGCGACGCTGCCGCTCCTCGCGCGCAACTCTTCAAGCTTCGGAAACTCGCTCAGCCAGGTCTCCGTGCGCGCCGTTGACGAGTGGATCGTCAAAGACGGCGTCGTCGTCGTGATGGGGCTCGACTACTCGCGCTTCCTCGGCGCTCGCGGCACGGGCGCGCTCTCGCCGCGCCTCGGCTTCGCGTTTGACGCCAACGCCCGCACGCGCGTCCACGCCGCTTACGCGCCCGCCGGCGAAGCGGCGCGCGACCCGCAGTCGTCCGCGAACCTTGAGACGGCGCAGGTGAATTTCGCGGACGCGGCGCAGCAGCCCGTCGCCTTCGTTGACGGTCGCGCGGTGACCGAGCGCAGCCGACGGCTCGAGTTCGGCGTCGAGCGCGTGATCGACAACTCGTCGAACTTGGAGGCGACGGCGTTTTTCGACACGACGGACGGGCGGGGCGTCGGGCTGATGAACCTCTCCGTGAGCGGGTTCGACGGCGCGAACGGCGCGGAGCTGCTCAGGGTCGCCAACCAGCAGGGCGGCGCGCGCGGGATGCGACTCGTTTACACGCGCCGCGTGAGCGGCTTCATGCAGGCGAGCGCGGGCTACTCCTTCGGGCGCGGTCAGCAGCTCGCGCCCCTCTCGCTCTCGACCAAGCCCCGCGACGTCTTCCGCGACGGCTTCTTCCAGACCTTCGCCGCGCAGGTTGACTCTTCGTTCGGCGCGGGCACGCGCGTCCGCACCGTCTTAAGGTTCTCGCCGCGCGCGTCCGTCTTCGCGATCGATCCGTTCGCGGGTCGGCTCGCCGTCTTCGACCCCTCTTTGAGCATCCTCGTCACGCAGGACTTGCCGACCTTCGGTCTGCCCGTCCACGCCGAGGCGCTCCTCGACGCGCGCAACCTGCTCGACCTGCTCAACGCCGCCGACGACGGCGACACGCTGACCGTCGCGACGCTCAACCGCCGCAGCGTGCGCGGCGGCATCTCGCTCCGCTTCTAAGCGCGCGCCGCCGCGGGCGGAGCGTGAAGCCGACGCGAGCCGTGGAGCGCGAGCGCGGCGTGTGAGTCGAGGGTGGCGTGCGCGCGAGAGGCGCGAAATTCTCCCCGTCGCCCCCGTTGCCAGTTTCGCCGTGAAACCCGCTCCCTCCGGTGCGCCTTCCAAAATCTCGGACGAGATACAAAAACTCGGATTGAATCGGGCTGAAAATTACGACGTGCGCGCCGTTTAAGAGTTTATTAGACGCGGGGGCGCGGCGCGAAAAACCGCGCGCGATGTACGCGACGGGCGCGCGCCGTTTCGCTTCCGGCGGGCGCGGCTCGCCGGGTTTTCGTGCTGGAACGTCAGTTGCTTCTAAACAGTTGATTTAGCAGGCGGGTCGCGTTTGAAAAGTCCGGATCGCGTGCGGAAGTTTTGACGAAGGTTTCGCGATGAAGAGATCGCTTTTGACGACGAGGGCGTGGGTGCTGCTGATGGCGGCGGCGCTGCTCGTCGTCGCGGGCGCGCTCAACTTCCAACAGCGCATGACGCGCACGCCGCCCGTCACGGACGGCGTCGAGTGGAAGCAGACCCCGCAAGGCGTCTTCGCCAAGCACGTCAGCCCGACCTCGGTCGCCGGGCGCGCGGGGGTCTTGGGCGTGCTGCCGGGCGACCGCCTCGTCGCCGTCAGCCTCGACGACGAGCACGACGAGCCCGTGACGAACTCCGCGGACGTGCAGATCTGGCTCGAAGAGTCGAGGCACTCCGGCGGGCGGCTGCGCTACCTGATCCTCCGCCCCGATCCGCGGGGCGGCGAGTCGCAGCCCTACTACGTCACGCTCGACCGCCTCGAATCGCCGTCAGTCAACACGACGCGCGACCTCTACATCAACGCCATCGGCGTCGTCTATCTGCTCGTCGGTCTCTTCGTCCTCTTCAAGCAGGGCGAGCGCGCGCCCTTCGTGATGCACTTCGCGCTGCTCTGCCTCGCCGCGTTCGTCTTCCACTTCTACAAGCCCGTCGGCTACTACGAAGACCTCGACCAGTCGGTCGCCTTCCTCGACGACGCCGCGTTCATCCTCTTCGCGCCGCTCTTCCTGCACTTCTGCGCGATCTACCCGGTGCGCCGCCGCCTCTCCGAGAGACGCCGCTGGCTCGCGCCGCTCTTGTACGTGCCCGCCGCCGCGCTCGTTTTCTTAAGCGCCTTGAGCTACTACCCGAACGAGATCGCGCGCGTCTTGCACGTCCGCCCGAACCTCTCGGACGACTTCGTGCGCGCCCTCTGGACGCTGATGCTCGCGCACTTCACCGCCGGTCTCGTCGCGGGCTCGACGATGCTCGTGATGCGCTTCTGGCGCAGCGACTCGGCGGTCGTCCGCCAGCAGCTCAAGTGGGTCGTCTGGGGCTCGGTGCTCGCCGTCGCCCCGTTCACGCTGCTCTACGCCGCCGGCTATCTGTTCGGCGACATCAGTTCGCCCGCCTCGCTCGCCGCCGAGCAGACGAACCACTGGCTGACGGACGCGGCGGTGCTCCCGCTCGCGCTCATCCCGCTCACGTTCGGAAACTCGGTCGTGCGCTACCGGCTGATGGACGTGGACATCGTCGTGCGCCGCGCGGCGGTCTACTCGCTGACGACCGTCTTCATCGCGCTGATGATCGGCACGGTCGTTTACGTCGCCGGGCTCTACGCCTTCGGCGGCGAACTCTCCGCGGGCGCGATCACCTTGCGCGTCATCGTCGCCGTGCTCGCGATGTCCGTCATCGTGATGACCGCCGCGCCGATCAAGCACTTCCTGCAGGAGCGCGTGGATCGCCTCTTCTACGGCGAGCGGTATGATTTGCGCCACAGCCTGCTCGACTTCGGTCGCACGCTCTCGGCGACGACCGCGCTCGAACCCTTGCTGGATGCGCTCGTGAGCCGCCTGCAAGAGGTCTTGGGCGTGGCGCGCGTCGCGATCTTCGTCGAAGACGGGAAGTCGCCGGGCGGCTACCGCGTCGCGCGCGCCGCCGGGCTCTCCAACGACCTGATCGTGCCGCAGGACTTCCGCGAGATGATCCGCGTGCGCTCGGCGGCGACGGGCGTGGTGCGCGCCGACGAGATCGATCTCGCGCCCGAAACCACCTCGTTCGTCCGCCGCGCGCTCCACTACTACGTGCCCTGCGTCGTGCGCGGTCGCATGATCGCCGTCATCGGGTTGGGGCGCTCGACGGGCGGCGCGCTGCTCTCGTCGGAGGATTTGGAAATTCTGCGCACCGTCTCCGGCTACGTCGCCGTCGCGGTCGAGAACAGCCTGCTCTACGAGGAGCAGGCGGAGCGCGCGGCGGAGCTTGAGATGCTCAAGGAGTTCAACGAGTCAATCGTCGAGTCGATCAACGTCGGGCTCCTCGCCGTGGACTCGGCGGGGCGCGTGACGGGCTGCAACTCCGCGCTCGAAGGGATGATGGGCGTCGGGCGCGACGAGGCGCTCGGTCGCCGCGTCGAGGAGCTGTTCGCCGAGGACTTCGCCGAAACCTTAGAGCAGGTCTTGGGCGGCGCGGGCTGGCAGTTGACCGAGCTGCGCAACATCTACAAGCTCCACACGGCGACGCGCACCGGGCGACCGCTCATCATGAACATCGCCATCGCCCCCTTGCGACGCGCCGAGACCGCCGAGCACACCGGCGCGCTCGTCGTCCTCGAAGACGTGACGGGTCGTGTGCGTCTGGAAGAGCAGTTGCAGCAGCGCGAGAAATTGTCGTCCATCGGTCTGCTCGCGGCGGGCGTCGCGCACGAGATCAACACGCCGCTCACCGGCGTCTCCTCCTACACGCAGATGCTTTTGGGCATGCTCGCCACTCACGACCCGAAGCACAAGCTGCTCGAAAAAATCCACCGGCAGACCGAGCGCGCCACGGGCATCGTCAACAACCTCCTGAACTTCTCGCGCACGGGCAACGTCGCGGAGTTCGGCGAGGTTGACTTAAACCACGTGCTCGACGACACGCTGCAACTCCTCGAGCCGCAGATGCGCCACTCGCAGATCGAGATCGCGCGCGAGTACGACTCGGATCTGCCGCGCGTCTTCGGCAACGCGGGCAAGCTCCAGCAGGTCTTCACGAATCTACTTTTGAACGCGCGCGACGCGATGCCCGACGGCGGTCGCGTCGCGCTGCGCACCGAGTCGGACGGCGACGCGGTCGCCGTGTACGTCGCCGACACAGGCGTCGGCATCGCCCCCGAAAACGTCGCGCGCATCTACGATCCCTTCTTCACCACGAAGGGCGTCGGGCGCGGCACGGGGCTCGGTCTTGCCGTCTCCTACGGCATCGTCCAGGAGCACTCCGGTCACATCTCGGTCGAGAGCGCGCCCGCGCGCGGCACCACCTTCCGCATCACGCTCCCCGCCGCGCGCGCCTCGCGCCTGCAAGCCGTCGGAGACTGAAAAGAAAAGTCAGAACGAGGAACGCGGAGCGATGAAGTAAGACAAGAGGTCTTTACTTCATCGCTCCGCGTTCCTACTTCATCGTTCCCCTTTTTGGTGCTAATCTCTCGGCGCTCCGACAGCCCGACACCGGCGGTTCCCAAGTCACGATGGCTCGACGCAAAATCCTCGCGGCGTGCGCCGCGACGTTGCTGACGGCGACGTGCGCCTTCGTCGTCGCGTCCGCGGGCGCGGGCGGCGCGGGCG
>JAIVGV010000340.1 GCA_020201365.1 Acidobacteriota bacterium | reverse complement strand
GTTACCACCCGCATCCCTAAAAACTCTCTTTACTGGATCGCCTGGGCGGTTACCGCAAGCTACGGGCTGTTTCTGAAAATCCCGCGCCTCAAGGGGCGGCTCCGGGCACTGCTCTACAGTACGCGTCTGCCCTGGCATGAGGAGCGGAGTTGGAGAGTCCACTCCTTCCTCGACTGGTACGGGCCGAAGTATCAGTTTAAGTTCTCGCCGGAGGAGTTGGAGAGTTGGTTCTCGGAGGCCGGCTTGGTCGATGTGACCCGCTGCCCTTACGAAAGCTCGGCCCGCGGCAGGTCTGCACCGCGATGACGGTCAGGATCATCACTCCGAATCCTCACCTGCGAGCGACACACATGCGGAAGCGGCGACCGACTCAGGGTTCGTTTACCTGTCGCCGTTTAACGCAGCCGCGGCGTCCTCGGCGGCGAGACGCTTCACAGCCTCAGGCGCGGGTACTTCATCCTCGCCCTCCAATAATCCTGCTCGGCTTCCGGGTGAAGCTCGAAGTAGGGATTCGAAGTGGTCTCCGGCATCTCCGCGATCTTCTCAGCCGGGCAGTCGCCCGCCCCGCGGCTGACGCACTGCTCGAAGAGCGCGTGCCTTCGGCTCACCTCCTGTTCGTAGCGCCGCGCGCGCCCGGTGAAAAGATCGGCGCACGCGACGCGCGTGTTATTGGAGACCATCAGGACTGCGGAGAGAACGGGCAAGCCGACGGCGTAAACGCGGGCGGGGAGTCTCGGAATCTTAACCCTCCGTTTCCGCTTCAGGTAGCCGACCCAGACCGAAACGTTAACGAACCAGCCGACGAGGAAGAATAAGTACGCGGCGTTGACCGTCCGGTATTCGTAGAACATCCCGGTCGCCCAGTACACGGGGAAGAAGCCGAGGAAGACCACGCCGAGCAGCAGCGAGAGGGAAGTCAGTGGGTGAAGGTAGAAGTGCTCTCTCGCCAGATCGGATCTCTCCGCGAGCGCGCCGGCGACGGGGAGATAGAGGATCGTGCTCAAGAGAAGTGCCGGGCTCGTCACCCAGTCGGACAAAAACCGCGCGCCCCAGGCGACCGACATCTGGAGCGAGAAGAGGAGACGATGCCTGTCTGGGCAACAAGCGCTGCGGGCGGCGTTGCCCGGCGAGGCGAACACGACGAGCGCACACAGCGCCGCGAACGCCAGCACGAGCGCCCACGCACGGCGCGACTCTGCGCCGAGTATGAACGCCTTTGCCGTCACCACCGAGACGAGGAAGAGGAGGAAGATCATCGAGGTCTCGGACGCGCCGACGGCGGCGAAGACCGAGACCGCTGCCGCCGCCAGGAGGAGCACCCGCGCAGACCCGCGCGGCGCGCGAAAGGACATGATCATCAGCCCGAAGAAGAACAGGATGAGGACGCAGCCGAGCTGGTAGCTGATCGATCCGGGCATCCAGTAGTAGGCCTCTGTCACGTCGGGCGTCTGGTTGCTGAACAGCGACGTGACGAGCGCCGCCATGCACAGCTTGTTGAGCAGTGCGACCTGCGCGCCGAGGGCGGCCGTGATGAAGAAGAAGCTCGAGGCGAAGGTGAGTAACACGATCAGCAGCGCGACGATCTTGTAGCCGGTGAAACTCCCGAAGGTGAGCGGGCCGAGGCTGAGCACGGCGGTCGAAAAATACCTCCCCGATATCGAACGATACCAGCCCGTCTGCGTCCTGACGAGGCCGCTGCGCAAGGCCGTGACGGCGAAACCGTAGTCGTCGTAGGCGGGGACGGCGAACGCCGAGAGGAACGCGAACGGGAGCGAGGGCAGGAGCAGCGCGAAGAATGCCGCCGCCCTCAGAAGGGTGTTGGCTTTAAGAGATCGCACGGGCATACCAACGGCCGACGCGCTTCACGGCGGCGGATGCGCCCTCGCGCCCGGCGACGTGAGGCGAGCAGACGAAGACCTTCTCCGCCGTCCGGCGCGCCCCGTGATCGACGAGAGAGTTGCGCCAGCGCCTGACGCGCGACGCGACCCGATCCTTGTCGCGCCAAGCCGGTGAGCGTATCCCGGTGTTCTCGACGTAGAGCACGCGGTTGCCGGCCTCGCCCTGCCGGGCGGCGATCTCCCGCGCGCCCCGCCACGGCGAGTCCCACTCGACGCTCGAGATGATTACGACATCCCTGCCCTTGAGCATGTTCCTTCCGGCGCGGACGCTCCGCCGTTTCGCTGAGGACTAATCTTTCAACTCAAGCCGGTGCGGATTAACCATGTCGGGTTCGGGTTTGCCCGACGACGGGCGGAAGAGAATTTGTGCGACCCCCCGCGCCGTCTTATAAGTCAGGTAGAAAGGGGCCTGCCAGAGGTGCTCGGCGCCCCACAGGCATTTAATGTAGGCCAGGAAGTCCAGGAGCTTACGCCCGCGCGAAGGCGCGCGCGCGAGCCGCCAGGAGTGGAGCCAGTAGTGGGCCACGGGAATCCTCTTGAGAGGTTTAGCCGGGGCGCTTCTGATCCGGTAGAGGGCGCGCTCCGCGAGAGTCGCGGGAACGCTTCGGAAGGCGCGCAGGACGTCGTCGGGCACGACGTCGCCGAGCAGATCGCGCAGGTAGCCGAGCGTCTCCTTCATCGGCAGCATCAAACGCCGCTTCCGGGTCTGTTCTATTAACCTCTCCCAGTCTATTTCAGACTCCGCCGCGCGTATGATCATCGCCGCGTCGGCGACCCACCGCACCGGCGGCATGTCGTTCCACTCGGCCCCGTGCACGCAGACGTGTAAGAGCTGATCGGTCGGGTTGAAGGCGCGCGTCGGGACGCCTTCGATCTCTGCGACGACTGAGGCCTCCCAGAAGTCTTCGTCGCCGACATCCCGCCGCCCGTCGAGCAAAACCCTCCAGTGGAGATCGCACCTGCCGCCGCGCCCGTCGCGGAATTCGACCGCCTGCTCGTAAGGGATGAGCGCCTCCGGCGATCCGTAGTTCGTTGTCCAGCCGCCCTCGCCGAGCAGCTTGATGGCCGCTACGGCATTCTCGGGGCGGACTAAGATGTCAACGTCGCTCATCGGCCTCAGCCCGCTGTCGCCGTAAAAGTGCGACGCCAGCGCGGCCCCTTTAAGCAGCATCGTCTCGATCCCGGCGGCGCGAAAAGAGCGGACGATGCCGACGGCTGACTCGAAGAGGAGTTGGTTGCCGCACCACGTGCGCATGTACTCTTCTTTCAACGCCCCCGCGGCCGGCTCTTCCACGCCGTGGAGACACAGGTTGTGGTAGAGCAGAGGCAGTAAGCGCGCCGACCCTCTGTCGAGGGAGGAGAGGTAGTCGCCTTCCTTCAGCCGCCGCCACGCGTCGAAGACCTCTTCGCCCCGGCAGAGTGCCGCCCGCAGGATGAGTTCCTGCCGGTAAGTGGGCAGCCAGCCCCGCGCGGCTTTAGTACCCTTCATCTCTTAACAGGTTTGCCGGTACTCAGTCGGCATTAAAGAATGTTTCCGGATCAGAGTGTAACGCATTTTGCGCAGCGCCGCGCGGGCTGATATAAAGGCACGCGCGGCGCTGCTCTATGCCTGTCGTTAATTTTCTCCGCCTCCGCCGTAACGCCCAGCCGTCAGACGGCACAGCAACGTCGCGCCGGAACGCGGCGCGACGGCGACCACGCTGCCGGAGGCGCGAGAGACTTGAAGAGTGTGAAGTGGAAGTCTGAGGCCGGATGGCTCCGCGGTTTGAAGGGTCGGGTAGCCGCAAGGCACAGGCTGAAAACGTCGGAAGCGGCGTATCCAAACCCGGCGCGCCGCCTAAGCGGGCGATGTCTGGGTCAACTGCCGCATGTTGCCGTGGCGCGTGATCTTCGGCTTCTTCCACGCCTTGGCGTCTTTGCGAGCCCCTTGTGCCGCCTCTTTTTTTTCCGTCTTTTTCTGAGCCATAATCGATAGTGTTACCAACGGTGGTGGTTGAAACGCATTCTCGCAAGGGCGTCCGGTTTAGTCAAACAAGGGACGGAAATTTTCCCTCGGTGATATGAAGTCAATCAGCGTCTGCATGGTCGTCAAGAATGAAGAGCTGATGATCGGGCACGGCCTGGACAGCGTGCGGGGGCTCGCCGACGAAGTCGTAGTGGTTGACACCGGCTCCACGGATCGGACGGTGGAAAAGGCGCGTGAGGCCGGGGCGCGGGTTATCGATCACCACTGGGACGGCAGCCTGGGGAAGGCGCGCAACGCCTACCTGCGCGCGGCGTGCGGCGACTGGGTGCTGGTGCTGGACGGCGACGAGACAATCGCGCGCTCCGATCTGGCGAAGATCAGACGCCTCGTCGAGAGGCGCGGCGTGATCGGTTACTGCCTCGCAGTCCGCAACTACACGAACGATTACGATCTGATGTGGAACTGGCATCCGAACGACCGCAGCTACCCGCGTGAGGAGAAGCTCTCCTCCTGTCACGGTTGGATGAAGACGCAGCCGCTGCGACTCTTCAGGAACTTTCGAGACCTGCGGTACGCCGAGGGCAGCTCAGTCCACACCAGCCCGATAAGCTCATTGCGGAAGCACCGGGGGCGCATTGAAAATCAGGACGACGTGGTCGTACATCACTTCCAGTACCTGAAGGGCGGCGACGGCTTCATCTCACGAAAGCAGCGGCTCAGGCTCGAGGGCGAGATTAATCATCTGAAACAGTTCCCCGGCGACCCGCACGCCTGCCTCAACGTCGCCAAAACGTTGTTCGCGGAGAAGAGAGACGAGGAGGCGCTCAAGTATCTTTCAAGGGCCGTCAAGCTCGACGCCTCTTTCCACGACGCCTACCAACTCTGGGGCATGATAGAGATTGAGAACGGGAGGATGAATCTGGCGGAAAAGCGACTGAGACAGGCCGTCAGGATCAACTCCGCATCAGCCGACGCCTGGGCGCTCCTCGGCGTGGCGCTCGTCGAAGCTTGCAGGTTCCGCGAGGCGATGCGTGCCCTGAAGAAGGCGATCAGTCTTCGCCCGCAGCACCTGCTCGCGCACAACAGCCTGGGAGTGCTGTACGAGGAGTTGGGGATGTACGGCGAAGCGCGCGGGCAGTACCGGACGGCGCTCGAGCTACACCCGAAGTTCGGGCCTGCCCGCGAGAACCTTGAGCGCTTGACGAAGGCGGACGGGAACGGCGCCGGCAAGCGAGCGGGGGAATGAGCGTGGCGAGACGTCGAGGCTATCGCGCCGTTGCGGGCGTAAAAAAAATCGCCCGCCCCGTCCTTCTCCCGCTGCTCCAAAGAATCGGGCTGAGGCGGAGGCCCGTTCCGAGAGTCCCGCCGATCCGCCGCGCTGATCGTCTCCGCCAGGATCAGGTGCCCTCCAGGGTGAGCGTGCGCGAAGATCAGACGCTGCTCGTCAACGGCGAGCCGTTCTTCCCCGTCGGACTTTACTACGCCCAGGACGAGATGAGTGACGCGAGCGGGGCGGGGCTCCGCAAGCTTCGCGCGATGGGGTTCAACGTCGTCTTCTTTAACGGGGAAGTGGAGAACGAGGAGCTGCTGGATCGCGTCTGGGAGGCGGGCCTCCGCGTCTGCTACAGGCCGCCGGGCGGACTCTATCGTGAGTTCCACCTCTTAAAAGAAGTGGTCTCAAGGCTCGCGCGCCACCCCGCCCTCCTGTTCTGGGAGGTGGACGACGAGCCGGTTCTCAACGGGCTGAGGCTGGAAGACGTCGAGATCGGCTGTCGCATCGTGCGCGCCGTCGATCCCTTCCACCCGATCCTGTGCAACCAGTGGTTGGCAAGTCTGGATCAGGCCGAAGAGATGCGGGAGTGGGCGCGCCTGGCCGACGTCTATAGCTTCAGCACTTACCCCGTGCCGCTGTGGCGCTGGAAGGGGCGCATGAGGCTCGTCGAACAAGGGTGGCCCCACGCGATCTCCGTCGTCGGCAGACAGACAGACCTGTGGAAGTCTTACGCCGCGGGCAAGCCCGTCATCCCCGCCCTCCAAGCGTGGGCCTGGGACTGTCTGGAAGACGGGGAGGCGGCGTATCCGACATACGGGGAGTGCCGCTTCATGGCTTACCAAGCCGTGATCAACGGTGCGAAAGGCCTGCACCACTACGGCGCGGTCGAAGCCTCGCGCGCCAACTTCGCGTGCGGCATCCCGCCGCGCGTCCGCGAAGACTTGGAGCAGACCTACGCGGACTTTCTGCGGGCGCAAGACTTCAACCGCCGGTTCTGGGGCTACTACGCGCAGGTGATCAAAGAGCTTTCCCTCATGAGCGGAGTCTTCGCTTCCCACGACGCGGACTGGGCGCCTGAGGTTTCGCAGGGTGCGCTACGTCAACCGGGCGACAAGCGCATGGAGTGTCGCGTCAAGCGTCACCGGGGCTCGGCCGTCATCCTTCTGGTCAACGCCTCTGACTCGCGCGCGTGCGTCGAGTTGCGCGCGCCGCGAATGGGTAATCGGGAGTTGAGAGTTTGGGGGCAGGGAAGATCGTTAGTCGCGAGTTCGGGCGGGATTTTCCGAGACACTCTGGGGCCTTACGGGGTTCGCATCTACTCCGACCGTCCCGATCTGCTTGAGCCTCTTTCAGACTACATCACAGAGGGGGGATGAAGATGGCGGCACTAGACGCGCGACCCGGGAGAAAGCCCGACGTTAAATGGAAGCAGATCGACCGGGGCGGAATCCTGCTCAACCTCAAGACCGGCGATTATTTCGAGCTGGAGGAAACGGCCCTCGCGATCTGGAAGATGCTCGACGGGAAAACTTCACTCGCTGAAGTGGCGATCAAGTTAGCCAAGACGTACTCCGCCGCGCGCGGGACTGTGGAGAGGGACGTCGTCAGCTTCGTCTCGGAACTCAGAAAGAGGAAGCTCCTCGATGCGGGCCGGGACTAGGCTCCACGACTTGGCGGAGTTCGCGGGTTGGCCCACCGTCTGGGCGACCTGTCTGCTCTGGCTCTTCGGCCTCGTCGGCCTCTCGCTCGAACTCGGCTTCGCCTACCTGATACAACGGTTCCTCGTCGCCCTCGGGCTGATCTCGGTGGAGGTCGTCAGTGGCCCCCGATTCCTCCTCAGCCTCAACCTGAACGAGATCATCCTGCTCATCTCCGTCGTGGCCGCGGCCCGCGCGGGGCTGGTGTTCGCGCAGGGCGTGATCGGCGGCGGCTCGGTCGAGAGTTTCTCCCACCGCATGCGCGCGCTGCTCGTCGAAGACTGCCTGAACGCGCCCTCCGTCCGCAGCGGCGAGACTTTGAGCTTCTTCAACCAGCGAATCTACACGGCCTCGACCGCGATCCAGTCCGTCCAAGTCCTCTGCCTGCAGGGGACGCTGAGCCTGGGGCTGCTCGCCGCCCTGCTCCTGATGAGCCGCGTGCCGACAGCCCTGATGTCCCTTGTCCTGATCGTGGTGCTGTTGCCGATGCGCGCGCTCAACAAGAGCGTTAAGGAGAGCGCCAAGCTCCACGCCGACACGTTCTCAAGGATCATGCTGCACCTGAGCAACGTGTTCAGAAACTTCCTGCTGATACGCCTCTACAACTTGCAGGATAGCGAGCGGGTCAGGATTCAGGCGTACTTGGAAAAATATAAGAACTCCCTCACGCGCTACTACATGCTCAACGGGCTGTCGGGGGCCGTCGTGCCGCTCGTCGTCCTGCTCAACATCTTCTGGCTCGCCTTCGTACAGGGGAGCGGGGCGGCGATTGAGCGCCGCCTCGCAGTCCCTTACCTCTACCTCTCCCTCCGGCTGGCGCAGAACCTGGCGCCGCTCGTCGCCAACGCCTCGCGCCTCGCGTTCGCCTCCGCGGAGTTCGGCTACACCTTCGACTGGTGGCTGAGGCAGAGACGCACGCGAAATCTTTCCGCCGGACTGCCCGCTCGGAAAGTTCTCCCCGTCGAATCGGCCGTCGGTTGGAGGCTCAAGGGGGTGACGTTCGGGTACGCGGATCAGCCGCCGCTCTTTAAGGATTTCGGGCTCGATGTCGCGCCCGGCTCGCTCGTGCACGTGCGCGGCGCTTCGGGAGTAGGCAAGAGCACCTTGATGCGCCTGTTGGTCGGCGAGGCAAGCCCGGATCAGGGTTCTGTCGAGGTGGAACTCGACGGCGAAGACTTCACGGTGGGGCGCGCCGTCGCCCGGCTCAGAGAATACATCGGGTATTCGAGCACCGAGCCGTACCTCTTCGAGGGGACGGTTTACGAGAACGTCACCTACGGGTTAAAGACGCCGCCCGACGAAGACTTCCTGCGCGAGTGCGCGGCGCGCGCCGAGTGCGACTTCATTTACGAACTCCCGCAGCAGTTCGGTCACTGGGTTGACGAGCTGGGGCAGGGGCTGTCCACGGGCCAGAAGCAGCGCCTCTCTCTGCTGCGCGCCCTGCTGCGCAACCCCAGGGCGCTCGTCCTCGACGAAGCCCTGTCGAACGTTGACTTGCGCACGGAGAGACGCATCCTCGCCAACCTGATTCAGATCAAGCGCGGCTGCAC
>JAIVGV010000553.1 GCA_020201365.1 Acidobacteriota bacterium | reverse complement strand
CGACAACGTGGCGATGGAAATAGAGCTGATCACGCCGATCGCGATGGAGAAGGGCTTGCGGTTCGCCATCCGCGAGGGCGGCCGCACCGTCGGCGCGGGCACCATCAGCGAGGTCGTCGAGTAACTGATCAGTTGTTAGTCCTCGGTTGAGGCGAAAGCGTCGGCTGATAACTGAAAACTGAAAACTGAGAACTGAAAGAAATGCTGAACGAGAAGATCAGAATCCGACTCAAAGCCTACGATCACCGCGTGCTGGATCAGTCCACCACCGAGATCGTCGAGACGGCGAAGCGCACAGGCGCGCGCGTGGCGGGTCCGATCCCGCTCCCCACGTCGAAAAACAAGTGGACGGTTCTTCGTTCGCCGCACGTGGACAAGAAGTCGCGCGAGCAGTTCGAGATTCGCACGCACAAGCGTTTGATGGACATCCTCGACCCGACGCCGCAGACCGTGGACGCGCTCATGAAGCTCGATCTCCCGGCGGGCGTGGACGTGGAGATCAAGGCGTTCGGCAGGCAGTAGCGCCAGTCTTCAGTTTTCGGTTTTCAGGTTTCAGCCGGAGGGGCTGAACTGCTGAAAACTGAAAACTGAAAACTGAAAACTGAGGTTCGTGATGATCAACGGAATCATCGGTAAGAAAGTCGGCATGACGCAGTTGTTCGCGGCGGACGGCACCGTCACGCCCGTGACGGTCATCAAGGCGGGACCGTGCGTCGTCGTGCAGAAGAAGACTTCCGCCGGCGCGGACGGCTACGACGCCGTGCAGTTGGGGCTCGTCGAGGAGCGCCCGGTGAAGTTGAAGAACGTCAACAAGCCGATGCGCGGGCACTTCGAGAAGACGGGCGGGGGCGTGCCGCCGACGCGCGTGCTCAAAGAGATTCGCTTGGACGCGCCGGAGAACGACCTGAACGTCGGCGACACGGTGCTCGTCAACGTGTTCGCGGACGGCGACCCGGTGGAGATCGTCGGGCGCTCGAAGGGGCGCGGCTTTCAGGGCACGGTCAAGCGCCACCACTTCAACCGCGGCCCCGAGTCGCACGGCTCGATGAACGTCCGCAAGCCGGGCTCGATCGGTCAGTCGGCTTACCCTTCGCGCGTCATCAAGGGCACGCGCTCGTCCGGTCACATGGGCGATCGCCGCGTGACTTTGAAGGGTCTGACGGTCGCGCGCGTGGACATCGAGAACAACCTGCTGATGGTGCGCGGCACGGTGCCGGGCGCGAACGGCAGCGTCGTCGTCGTGCGCAAGGCTGGGAGGTGACGGGATGCCTACCGTTAAAGTTCGCAACCTGAAGAACGAAGAGGTCGCCGACCTCGAACTCTCCGACGCCGTCTTCGGCGCGGAGTACAACGAGGGACTCGTCCACGCGGCGGTCAAGAACTTTCTCGCCAACGCGCGCGCGGGCACGGTCGGGACGAAGACGCGCGGCGACGTGTCGGGCTCGGGCAAGAAGCTCTGGCGGCAGAAGGGCACGGGGCGCGCGCGCATCGCAAGCATCCGCTCGCCGCTGTGGAAGGGCGGCGGCAACGTCCACGGGCCGCAGGCGCGCGACTGGTCTTACAATTTGCCGAAGAAGATGCGGCGCGGCGCGCTGCGCTCGGCTCTCTCGGAGCGCCTGCGCGAGGGCAACCTCGTCGTCGTTGACGAACTCGTCTTCTCGAACCCGAAGACCAAAGATTTCGTCGGAGCTCTGCGCTCGCTCGGCTTCGACGGGAAGACTCTGATCGTTGACTCGACGGACAACGACAACCTGCTGCTTTCGGCGCGCAACGTCAAAGGCGCGAAGGTCGTCGGCGCCGGGGGCTTGAACGTCTATGACGTGCTCTACCACGAGAAGGTGCTCATCTCGCGCTCGGCGGTGGATCAGATCACGCGCGCTCTCGATCCCGAAGGCGGCGACGCCGTGAGCGCGACGGAGGAGGCGGCGTAAAGATGCGAACTGTGTGGGACATCATCAAAGCGCCGGTCATCACGGAGAAGGCGCTCATCGCGAAGGAAGAGTCGCAGGACGGCAAGCAGCTTTTGACCTTCCGCGTGGACACGCACGCGACGAAGCCGGATATCAAGTCGGCGATTGAAAAGATTTTCGACGTCGAGGTCGAGAGCGTCCGCACCGTCAACTACCTCGGCAAGAACGTGCGCCGCGGACGCCACGAGGGTCGCCGCCCGTCCTGGAAGAAGGCTTACGTCACACTCAAGGAAGGGCAGAAGCCGTTCGACTACGGAGAGAGCATTTGAGAGCGGGGGATAGGGGTTAGGGGCTGGGGGTTGGACAAGACAATCCCTGACCCCCAGCCCCTAACC
>JAIVGV010000234.1 GCA_020201365.1 Acidobacteriota bacterium | reverse complement strand
GCGTGCGCGACGACGGACGCGCCGAGCCAGCGCGTGAACTTGTGCGCGCGCGCCCCCTCGTCGCGCTCGATGTCGTAGTGCGTCTGGAAAATCTCAGCCATGAACTCGTTCGCCCGCCCTTCGCGCGTTCAAAAAATTTAACGGCGATTCCGCGCGCGAAGGTTCGCGCCGCCTCCGCAAACTCTTTAGACGTTTCGCCGCCGCGAATCGTTGCGGGCGCGGCGAAAATTTGCCCGCCCGCGCCCGTTAAAGTTTCGTAAAGGCTTTAGTTTATGGCTCAATTATGCCACGTTTCGGCGGCGGAGGACGAGGGCGCGGCGGCGGCTCGCGGCGCGGTCGCGGCGGTCGCGCGGGCGGCTCGCGCTCGCGACGCGACGACGACGACGGGGCGCGCAGCGCACGCGGCGACGCCGGTCGCGGCTCGCGTCCCGCGGCGACGAGCGGCGGCTTCGATCCGATTGAGCGAGCCGCCGAGCGAGCCGCGCGTCAGCGCGAAGTGCGCGCCTTACTCGCGGGGCTAGGCACGCCCGAAGCGTCGGAGTTCACGCCCGATCCCTTCCAGCTCGAAGCGCTCGCGGCGGTCGAGCGCGAAGACGTACTTGTGACCGCGCCGACCGGATCAGGAAAAACTTGGATCGCGCGCGAAGAGATTCGCCGCCTCCTCGCCGAAGGGCGGCGCGCGTGGTACACGAGCCCTTTGAAGGCGCTGACCAACTCGAAGTACCAAGAGTTCTCCGAAGCCTTCGGCGTTGAATCGGTCGGCATCCTCACGGGCGACCGCAAGGAGAACGCGGACGCGCCGCTCGTCGTCGGCACGACCGAGGTCTATCGCAACCAGCTCTTCGACGCGATGCGCGAGGGGCGCAGCTTGCGCGCCGACTTGGTCGTCTTAGACGAAGCACACTACCTCGCCGACGAGGAGCGCGGTCACGTCTGGGAGGAGGCGATCATCCTGACGCCGGCGCGCGTGCGCCTGCTGATGCTCTCCGCGACCGTCGGCAACGCCGCGGAGTTCGCCGCCTGGATCGAGGAGGTGCGCGGCGTCGGCTGCGCGGTCGTCTCTCGTCCGGGCGCGCGCCCCGTGCCCTTGCGCGCCGCGTTCCTCTACCCCGAAGGTCAGCTCGCGCCGCTCTTAGACGACGCCGGTCGCTTCAACCCGAAGATCGCCGACTACCTCGCGCACGCGCGCGCGCGACAACAGTCGAACTACTCGCGCTGGGGCGGACGGCGCGACGGCGACTCGTCGCGCTCCGGGCGCATGAACATGCCTGAGATGCCGAGCGCGTCTCTGCTCGCCGCGCTCGGCGCTTACGATCTCCTCCCGGCAATCGTCTTCCTGCCGACGCGCAAACGCTGTGACGAAGCCGCCGCGGAAGCCGCCTTCGGTCGTCGCGGCGCGGACGACGGACGGCGCGACGCGCGTCGCGCCATCATGCGCGAGTTCGCCGCGGAGCACCCTGAGATCGCCAAGCACCGCCACTTCGAGATGACCTTGCGCGGCGGCGTCGCCTCGCACCACGCGGGTCATCTCCCGGCGTGGAAGCTCCTCGTCGAGAAGCTGATGGCTGCCGGGTTGCTCGACGCGATCTTCGCGACCGCGACCGTCGCCGCGGGCGTTGACTTCCCCGCGCGCACCGTCGTCGTCACGAACGTGGACGCGCGCACCGGGAGAGGCTGGCGAAACCTCACGGCTTCGGAGTTCCAACAGATGACGGGGCGCGCCGGAAGGCGAGGGCGCGACCGCGTCGGCTTCGTCGTCGCCGCGCCGGGCACGCACCAGGAGCCGCAGAAGCTGGCGGCGCTCTTGAAGTCGCCGCCCGACCCGCTGGAGAGTCAGTTCCGCGCGACCTACACGACGCTGCTGAACCTGCTCGACGCCTACGGCGACTTCGCGCACGTCCGCGAGATCGCCGCGCGCAGCTTCGCGCACCGCGAAACTTTAGATCGTATCTCCCGCGTCGAACGCGAGCGCGACAACGCCGAGCGGCGCATCACTGAGCGACTGCGCGAGGCTGGCTGCGATCTCCCGCCGACGGTCGCGCGCGGCCTCGAACGGCTCGCGTCCGCGCGAGATAGATTATTAACGGGAGCGCCGCACACGCGCTTTGAAGTTTTCCTGACGTGGCTCGACGAAGCGGTCGTGCCCGGTCGCGTCGTCGGCGTCGGGCGCGGGCAGCGTCGGCTCGTCTTCGTCACCGAGCGGCGCGAGGGGAGTTTTGTCGGCGTGCGCGAGGACGGGCGGCGCGCGAACGTCTCGCTGGATCGGGTGGGGCGCGTCTATGAGGAAATCTACCCGCGCACCGAGGA
>JAIVGV010000339.1 GCA_020201365.1 Acidobacteriota bacterium | reverse complement strand
ACGCGGCGGACAAGTGCGAAGCGCTCATCAACGGCTACGAGGGAAGTTCCAATTAGAACATCCTACCCTGAGCCGTTCCTTATTACGCCGTTGCCGCGCGCACCGCAAAGTTCAACCGGCACGACAGGCGCGACCGCCGCGACTAATGTGCAGCCCGTCCGCGTCCCAAAGCTCGCGCCGTCAGGCGCGCAGCCGTCGCAGTCGCCGCAGCCGCAGCAGACGCCCGCGCCGAAGCCACAGCCTTCTGCTCAGCCGAATCATGAGGCGGTCGTTGACGACGACGAAGTGTTGACCGTCAACTCGAACCTCGTCGTCGTGCCCGCTTCCGTGACGGACGCGGGCGGCGCGCCGGTGCAGGGGTTAAAGGCGGAGGACTTTCAGCTCGAAGAGGAAGGGCGCGCGCAGAAGATCGCGGCGGTGGGCGACGCCGAGCAGGTGCCGCTCGACATCGCGATCCTCTTCGACGTCTCGTCGAGCGTGAGCCAGAAGAATTTTTACGAGTTCGAGGAGCAGGCTGCGGCGCGCTTCCTCAAAGACGTGCTGAAGCCGACCGACCGCGCGGCGGTCGTCACCATCACGCGCGAGCCGCGACTCGTGCAGTCGCTCGCGGGCGCGGAGACGGCAGCCGCGAAGCTCACCGCGATCCCCGCCGCCACGTCCGCCGAGCCGACGGCGTTCTACGACACGGTGAGTTACGCCGCGAAGTACCTGAACGACAACTCGCCCTCGCGCCACCGCCGCGTCATCGTCGCCATCACGGACGGCGACGACAACTTCAGCAACGCCGTGCGCGAGCAGACGGTCGCCGAGTACGAGGCGGAGCAGAAGGCTGAAGCCGCGGGCGGAGCGCAAGGGGCGAGAGCCGCCGCGCGCCGCGACTTGGAGGCGCGACACAGACGCGCCGTCGCTTCGGTCGAGCGCGAGGTGCAGCGCGCCGACGCCGTCTTCTACTCGATCAACCCGGGCGGCGCGAGCGTGCGCTTAAACGAGATCAGCACGCGCGCGCAGAACAACATGGCGCAGATCGCGGACTCCACAGGCGGCACGGCTTACCTCCCCTCGTCAGCCTCTGACCTCGAAACCGTCTTCCGCCAGGTCGCCTCCGAGCTTCGCGCGCAGTACCTCCTGCAATACTACTCTTCGAGCGACGCGCCCGCGGGCAAGTTCCTCTCGATCAAAGTCACGCTGCCGAAGCGCCCCGAACTGAAGGTGCGAGCGCGGCGCGGGTACTACTCGAAGAAGCGATGAAGAAGAAGACGCGGAGATGGGGCGACGCGGGGACGCGGGGATAGGTCTTCAGTCTCCGCGTCCCCGCGTCTCTACGTCTCCGCGTCTTCTTCATCCCTCATCCTTTCCTCTCACATATCCACGAGCACGTCCGTCAACTGCTTGACGACTTCGACGAGCGCGAGCCCGGCTTGGTGGTACTGCCCGGCGGCGGCGGCTGATTCCGCGTCTGCGGCGCGGCGCGCGGCGGCGGTGAGCTCGCCGGACTGCCGTTCGAGCCCCGGAGTCGAGCGGAACTGAGAGGCGAGATCGTCTAACCCCGCGCGCACGTTGCGCACGGAGGCGAGCACCGCCGCCTTGCTCCGGTCGTCGCCGCCCGACGCGCTACTTTGCGCGCCCGACAGTTCGAGGTCTTTCGAGAGCCGACCGTAGATGTAGAGGAACTGCGAGAGCGTCTTGACGCGATCCGCCAGCTTGATGCGCGCCGCGTTGACGGTCGTCGAGTCCGCGCCGGTCGTCGGCGACGACGAAGACGTGCGCCGCTTCTTCTGCGACGAAGAGGAAGAGCTGCGGCGCGTGCGCGCCTGAGCGTTCGCGCGCGGCGGGGCGAGCGTTAACAGAGAGAGCGCGAGACCGGCGGCGACGAGAAGTTTAATAGTCTGCAAAGGCTTCACTGCTTCGACCTCCTCACGGGTACGACGACGTAAAAATTCCCGCGCGCTCCCGCGTGCGGCGCGCGACGAAGGGCGGGTTGCGTGTCGGTTGAGCTTCACCGACAAGCTATGCCCGTTGCGTCAGCGCGGTCAAGCGCGAGAGCGCGCGTCTGCTACAATGTGCCATTGAGTTTCGCGCGTGGAGAGAGTGTTGCGATGCCTTCGAGGGCGCTGCGGGTTCGCCGCCTCGGACGTTTGGGCTACGAGGGGGCGTACCGGATTCAGAAGGAGACCGAGAGAGAGGTGCGCGAGCGCGCCGCGCCCGACACGCTCCTGCTCGTCGAGCACCCGCACGTCGTCACGTTGGGGAGGCGCGCGAGCGCGTCGGCGATCCTCGCCTCTCCCGAGTTGCTTCGCGCCCGCGGCGTAGAGGTCTTCGAGTCGAACCGCGGCGGCAAGGCGACGTACCACGGGCTCGGTCAGGTCGTCGGCTATCCGATTATTAATCTCAGCCCCGAACGCGAGGACGTGCACCGCTACGTCCGCGACCTGGAAGAGGCGATCATGCGCGCGCTCGCGGACTTCCGGATCGAGAGCTTCCCCGTCAAAGGTCTGACGGGCGTCCACACCGCGCGCGGCAAGGTCGCCGCCATCGGCGTCCACGTCGCGCGCTGGGTGACGACGCACGGCTTCGCCTTAAACGTCAACACGGACTTGGGCTACTTCCGCCTGATCACGCCCTGCGAGGGCGAAGCCGTCACCTCGATGCGAGAAATCTCGGGGCGCGAGATTCCGCTCGACGAAGTCGAAGACCGACTCGTCGTGCGCCTCGCGGAAGTGTTCGGGATGCAGCTTGAAGACGGTCAGGAGTCTGGAGTCAAAGGCTCTGACGACGAGTTGACTCCAGACTCCGAGACTCCAGACTCGCGACTTAGCTTATGCTGACGATTGATCTCATCCACGAGGCGCGCGAGCGCATCTACCGGTACGTTCATCGCACGCCGGTGCTGACCTCACGCGCGTTCGACGAGCGGGCGCGCTGCTCGGTCTTTTTCAAGTGCGAGAACTTCCAGCGCGCGGGCGCGTTCAAGATGCGCGGGGCGACGAACCGGATTCGCGCGCTCACGGAAGAAGAGCGCGCGCGGGGCGTCGTCGCCTTCTCGTCGGGCAACCACGCGCAGGCGGTCGCGCTCGCGTCGCGCGACGCCGGGGTGCGCGCGACCATCGCGATGCCGAGCGACGCGCCGCGTGCGAAGGTCGAGGCGACGCGAGGGTACGGCGCTGAAGTAGTCTTTTACGATCGCCTGAAGGATGACCGCGAAGCCGTCGCGCGCGAGATCGCCGGGCGCGGCGGCGCGACGCTCGTCCCGCCCTACGACGATTATCTCGTGATGGCGGGGCAGGGCACGTGCGCGATGGAGCTGTTCGAGGAAGTCACTGATTTGGACGCGCTCGTCGTGCCCTTCGGCGGCGGCGGGCTTTTCGCGGGCGCGAGCGTCGCGGCGAAGGCTTTGAATCCTCGCGTCCAGTGCTTCGCCGTCGAGCCCGCGGCGGCTGACGACGCGCGGCAGTCACTCGCGAAAGGCGAGCGCGTGAAGATCGCGCCGCCCGAGACGATTGCCGACGGCGCGCGCCCGCAGTCGCCGGGCGAGTTGACTTTTCCGATCCTGCAAAAAAATGCGGCGGGCGTGCTCACCGTCTCGGACGAGGAGATCGTCGAGGCGATGAAGTTCCTGCTGCTGCGTCTAAAGATTCTGGTCGAGCCGACGGGCGCGCTTCCGGCTGCCGCCGTGCTTTCGGGGAAGCTGGCGAAGAACCCGCGGCGCGTCGGCGTCGTCCTCTCCGGCGGCAACGTGGACGCCGACACGCTC
Organism: Acidobacteriota bacterium; assembly: GCA_020201365.1. GTDB lineage: Bacteria > Acidobacteriota > Blastocatellia > Pyrinomonadales > Pyrinomonadaceae > JAIVGV01. The sequence continues at coordinate 4,684 of JAIVGV010000339.1, read as the reverse complement.
GCCCGACTCATCGCGCCCGCGAACGACAAGCGTTGAGCCGGGTGGTAAAATAGGTTCAAGATCGAAACCGTCTCGGAGAGAATAGTTGAGCCGCGAGCTTAAAGTTTTGAATAGCGCGCCTGTGTCGCGTCCCGCGGGGCGCAAGCCCGAGTGGCTGAAGATTCGTCTGGGCGATCCGACGAACCAGAACTCCGTGCTGAAGCTCATCGAGGGCTTGAACCTGCACACGGTCTGCCAGGAGGCGCGCTGCCCCAACATCTTCGAGTGCTGGACTGACCGCACCGCCACCTTCATGCTCGGCGGCGACACCTGCACGCGCCACTGCGGCTTCTGCGCCGTGGGCAAAGGTCAGCCCGAACAGCTCGACCCCGAGGAGCCGCGCCACGTCGCCGAAGCCGTGCGCCACCTGAACCTCGCGCACGCCGTCATCACCTCGGTCAACCGCGACGATCTCGCGGACGGCGGCGCGTCGCACTGGGCGGAGACGATCCGCGAAGTTCGCCGGATGAACCCGGACTGCCGTGTCGAGGTCTTGATCCCGGACTTCAACGGCGACGAGGACGCGCTCAACACAGTGCTCGACGCAGAGCCCGACGTGCTCAACCACAACACCGAGACCATCGCGCGCCTCTACCGCCGCGTCCGACCGGACGCGAGCTACCGCCAGACGCTCGCGCTCTTAGAAAGAGCCGCGCGCCGCAGAGACCGCGAGAAGCGCGGGATGCTCACGAAGAGCGGCATCATGGTGGGCTTGGGCGAGACGTTCGACGAGGTCGTCGAACTGATGAAGGACTTGCGCGCGGTCTCGTGCGACATCATGACCATCGGTCAGTACCTGCAGCCGCACAAGCGACGCCTGCCGGTCGAGCGCTACGTCACGCCCGCGGAGTTCGCGCGCTGGCGCGAGACGGGGATGACGTTGGGCTTCCACCACGTCGAGTCGAGCCCGCTCACGCGCTCGTCCTACCACGCGAGGCAGCAGACCGAGGGCGCGGCGGTCGTCGGCTGACGCCCGCGTCCTTACCGGCTGGCTTCTCCGTCAACCAATCGCTTCACGATCTCGACAGCCTCGCGCGGCGTCCCCGCGAAGGACACGCGCTCGCCGCCGAGCGACGCGAAGAAGGCGCGCGCTTCGTCCGTCGCGCCGAGCAGGATCACGGGCTTGCGCGCCTTGAGCGCGAGCGCGATCTCCGAAGCCGTCCCCGCGCCCGCCGCGCCGCACGCGACGACGACGCGGCTCGTCAGCACATTCACGTTGTTGCGCGCCTCACCGAGCGCGGTGACGATTGGGATGTCGAGCGCTTCCGAAGCACCTGCCGCCGTCTCGCCGGGGAGGATGCCGACCGTCAGCCCGCCCGCGGATTTCGCGCCGCGCGAAGCCGCATCCATCACGCCCGCGGCGCGCCCGCCCGTCAGAAGAACCCATCCTTCTTGCGCGATGAGTGTGCCTAGCTCGAACGCCGCGCGCACGTCTTCTTCGCGCGCGCCTCCGCCCTGCCCCATCACGCCGATGATCGTCTTGCCCATTCTCGTTGTCGCGCTGGCTCGCGCCGCCGACGCTCTGTTAGAATCCGCGACATCTTAGAGTAATCAGCAATCAGTTGTCAGTCGTCGGCGAAAACTGACGGTCGGGCGCGCGCGCCGGGCGGCACTCGCATTTTCTGATCTCTGCTTACTGCCTACTGCCTACTGTTTATGAGAGCTGTCGTCTTCCACGAGCACGGCGGGGCGGAGGTGCTCCGCTACGAGGAGCGCCCCGACCCGACGATCCGCGCGAACGAAGTCTTGGTCGAGGTGCGCGCGTGCGCGCTGAATCATCTGGACGTGTGGGCGCGGGGGGGCTTGCCGGGCATCGAGATCGGCTTGCCGCACATCCTCGGCAACGACATCGCTGGTCTAGTGCGCGAGGTCGGCGAGGTCGTTGACTGGGTGAAGCCGGGCGACGAAGTGTTGTTGCAGCCGGGCGTCTCGTGCGGTCACTGTGTCGAATGTCTGAGCGGGCGCGACAACCTGTGCCCCGCCTACGACATCCTCGGCTACCGGCGCGACGGCGGCTACGCGGAACTCGTCGCCGCGCCCGCGGTGAACGTCGTCCCGAAGCCGAAGAACATTTCATTTGAAGAGGCGGCGGCGCTCCCGCTCGTCACGCTCACCGCCTGGCACATGCTCGTCACACGTGCGCGCGTCGAGCCGGGCGAAGACGTTCTCGTCCACGCGGCGGGCAGCGGCGTCGGCTCGGTCGGCATACAGATCGCGAAACTTCGAGGCGCGCGCGTGATCGCGACCGCCGGCTCGGACGAAAAACTCGCGAAGGCGCGGGAACTCGGCGCGGACGAAACTATCAACTACACGCGCGGAGACTGGGCGCGAGAGGTGAGACGACTGACGGACAAGAAAGGCTGCGAGGTCGTCTTCGAGCACACGGGCGCGGCGACTTGGGGCGGCTCGACGAGCGCGCTCGCGAAGAACGGGCGGCTCGTCACCTGCGGCGCGACGAGCGGCTACGACGCGCGCACGGACTTGCGCCAAGTCTTCTACCGCCACCTCTCTCTGCTCGGCTCCTTCATGGGCTCGAAGTCGGAGCTGCTCGCCGCGCTCAAGTTCGTCGGGCGCGGGCAAATTCGCGCCGTCGTTGATCGCGTGCTGCCGTTACGGGAAGCCCGCCGCGCCCACGAGCTGATGGAGGATCGCGCGCAGTTCGGCAAGCTAGTCCTACAGCCGTAAAGAAGTACTGAGTGCTGAGTGCTGAGTACTGAGAAAAGGCAGGAGGCATCTAGCGGAGCTTCTTGCCTTTCACTCAGTACTCAGCACTCAGTACTCAGTACTTTTATTTATTCGTGTAGTCCTCGACCGTGAATCTCTTGTCGAGCGCGTCGAGGTGTTTGGGCTCGAACTCGAAGTTGGCTCCGGCGATGGCGGTGCGCGCGTCGTCGGTTACGACCCACATGCCGGTCTCCATCGGGGTGTTGGCGCGCAGGTACGCCTTGTCGTCCGCCTGCAAAGGCTCGCCGTCCTTGCGGCGGACGACGTAGATTTTGACGTACTGCCCGCGCCTTACGGTCGCGAGCTTGCGCTCGAAGTCGGACTTGGGCGCGCCCGCGTTCGACGTGCCCGCGCGGTTGCAGCCGACGGAGAAAAGCGGCGCGAGCGCACAGATCGAGAGCAGCGCGAGGCGCGGCGCGCTCGCGCGAAGCCGTCGAAAGATCCCGCACAGTCCGGTCGCCAGTTCACTCACCACTCGCCTTACCCCCTTCAAGCCTCCCCGCCGTTGACGACGATCTCGCGATCTGCCATCGCGGGCGCGCGCGTGTGACGTGCGCGGAGTTGTCGTTGTTGCCGTTGCCGTCGTCGTCGGGCTCGTCGGAGTCGTCTTTGTCGTCATCCTTGTTGCTGTCGGGCGGGGGCTCGCCCTTCCGGTCGCGTATGCGTAAGACCGTGCAGTTGCAGGCGCCGTCCTTGTCCTCGTAGGCGACCTCGAACCAGCCGCTGTCGAGCGCGTTGTTGTAGAAGTCGTCGTGCCCCTGATCGTTGTCCGTGAAGACGTAGCGGGCGTGGAAGCGCTCGCGGATTAACGGTCCGGGGTCTTTCACCTTGCCGAGCGTGATGTTCTCGTAGAGCTTCGAGAGATCGTGATCGGCGTCGTAGAGGTAGGTGGGATCGAGACCGGAGACGTAGGCGTGCGACGGGTCGTAGAAGAAGAGCTTGGGGAAGTCGTCCCAGTCGGTGTTGAAGATGGTCTCGCCCGCGGGCACGTTCGCGCGAATCCACTCGATCCCGGCGCGGTACTCTTCGGGCGGCGCGCTGTCTCTAATCTCCGTGCGCCCCTCGATCCAGACGGTGAACGCGGCGTTGACGAAGAGGAGGACGAACAGGACCGTGAGCGCGCCGCGCGCCAAGCCCCGCGTGAGCGGGTAGGCGACGGCGAAGACGAGGAACGCTGCGGCGGCGACCGCCATCTTGTGCCGGTCGCCGAGCCGCCCGACGACGAGGAGTTGCGCGACGAGGCGTCGCAAGAGTGAATCGCCCGGCGCGGCGGCGCGCGGCGAGAACTCGACGAAGAGGAAGATGAGACCGCCGAAGACGAGCGCGACGAGCGCGGCTTCCGCCTCCCAGCGCCGCCAGCGCCGCTCGCGCGAGTCGTCCTCCTCGGCGCGCGGGTCGCTGTCGAGGTACGGGCGCAGCTCTTCCAACACCTCGTCGGGCAGCTCGCCGTACACGCGCGTGCGGCGCGCGAGCAGAGCCTCGACGCTGAACGCCGCGAAGAGCACGGCGAAGGGCGGGAAGAACTCCGCGTAGCGCCGCCACTTCGCGTTCGCGACGAGCAGCAGCGTCGAGAGCGCGAGGAAGAAGAGCGCGCGCGCGGAGCGGCGTCGGTCTTGCAGATCGGTCGTGACGTAGCCGACGAGCATCGCCAGAAACGCGACGGCGCAGTTCTGCACGAAGACCCAACTGTCATACGGGTACCACTCGTTGCCGACCGACGGGCGGTTCTCGTCCGAGACGCCGATCTTCATCACGGCGTGCTCGTAGAGCAGTCGTATGTCGTGCGGGAAGTACGGGTTGACGACGAGCCCGGCGATGATGCCGACGCCGACGTACGCGACGGGTCGCCACTCGAGGCGCCGCTCGCTCCACGCGACGACGCACGTCCAGATCGCGGCGGAGACGCCGAGCAGGACGAACA
>JAIVGV010000233.1 GCA_020201365.1 Acidobacteriota bacterium | reverse complement strand
ACTCCGCAAGCGACTCTTTGAAGGAGCCGAAGCGGAGATAGATCGTGCCGCGCAAGGAATGGGCTTCGGCGTTGCCCGGGTCAAGCTTGAGCGAGGTCTCCAGCGCCCGCACAGCCTCAAACGCCTTGCCCTGTGTGAGCAGTGCGTAGGCGATGCCGTTGTTTGCGGCGACGGAGTTCGGTCGCAGGCGGAGGAGAGCCTCGAAGGCTTTACGCGCGTCGTTCTGCTTGCCTGACCTGACGAGCGCCAGCCCGAGGAAATACCAAGCGTCCGCATTGGACTTATCCTTCTTCGTCGCGTCGCGTAGCGCTTTGACGGCGCCGGCGTAGTTGCCGCTCTGGTACAACTCAATGCCGTACTTCGCATCCACGGATGCGGGTATCGGCTGACCTTGCGACGACACGGGCGTGCGCGTGCCCGCGACGAGCAGGCACGCGCACGCGAGAAGTGCGAGCTTGGAGCTTGTGAGGTTGTAAGGCATTGCCGATTCCTTCCTGCGCTGCGGCGCGCGTCACGCCGCGCCGCAGCACTTCTTGTACTTCTTGCCGGAGCCGCAGGGGCAGGGGTCGTTGCGCCCGATCTTGGGCTGGCTGCGCGTCACCGTTTTAGTCTTGCCAGCCTCCTCGCCCGCCGCCGCCGCGCCCTGGTTGGGTCCCGTGAACTGCATCGAGGTGGGGCGCGAGCGGCGGCGCTGCTGCAACTGCTCGGGCGCCTGCTCGGCGACGACTTGGAGGTTGAAGAGCGAGCGGATCGTCGTCGTGTCGATCCGGTCGAGCATTGATTGGAAGAGATCGAAGCTCTCCTTCTTGTACTCGACGAGCGGGTCTTTCTGCCCGTAGCCCACCAGGCCGATGCCCTGCTTGAGGTGATCGAGCGCGAGCAGGTGATCCTTCCACTGCGCGTCTATGATGTTGAGCATGATGATGCGCTCGTAGGTGCGCATCGCCTCGGCCCCGACCTGCGCCTCCTTCTCGGCGTACTTCGCCTTGAGCCGCTCCCAGATCGCGTGCTCGATCTCCTGCGAGGTCGAGCGCTCGAAATCAACCCCTTCGGCGTCCGCGTCGAAGTCGTAGGTGGACTGCAACTGGATACGGAAGTTCTCCACGTCCCAGTCGTCCACGCTCGCTTCCGCAGAGATGTACTGCTTGGCGAGATCGCTCAGGAGATCGTGCGCCACGCCGCTGTCGCCCAGGAGGTACTCGCGCTGGTCGGGCTCCTCCATCAGTTGGCGGCGCAAGCCGTAGATCGTCTCGCGCTGCTTGTTCATCACGTCGTCGTACTGCAAGAGGTGCTTGCGCGACTCGAAGTTGCGCCCCTCGACCGACTTCTGCGCCGCCTCGATGCGTTTGGAGACCATCTTCGACTCGATGGCGACGCCCTCCTCCATCCCCAGACGCTGCATCAAGGATTTCACCTTGTCGCCCGCGAAGATGCGCATCAGATCGTCTTCGAGCGAGAGGAAGAAGCGCGAAGAGCCGGGGTCGCCCTGTCGCCCGGCGCGACCGCGCAACTGGTTGTCGATGCGCCGCGCCTCGTGCCGCTCCGTGCCGATGATGTGGAGACCGCCGATCTTGACGACCTCCTCGTGCTCGGCTTCGACGATCCGCTTGGCGCGCTGCAAGGCTTCGTCGAACTGTTCGGGCGTCGCCTCGTCCGGATCGATCTCCTGCTGCTTCAAAAACTCGCGCGCCAAAAATTCCGGGTTGCCGCCGAGGAGAATGTCGGTTCCGCGCCCCGCCATGTTCGTGGCGATGGTGACCATGCCCTTCCTGCCCGCCTGCGCGACGATCTCCGCCTCGCGCTCGTGGTACTTGGCGTTCAGGACGTTGTGCGGCACGCCGACCTTGTGGAGCTTCCGCGACAGAAGCTCGGAGTTTTCGACCGAGACCGTGCCGACCAGCACGGGCTGCCCCTTCTCGTAACACTCCTTGATCTCCTCGACCACGGCGTCCCACTTCTCGCCGACCGTGCGGTAGATCACGTCCGGGTGATCCTTGCGCACCATCGGGCGGTGCGTCGGGATGACCGCGACATCAAGTTTATAAGTCGAATCGAACTCGGCGGCTTCGGTGAAGGCAGTACCCGTCATCCCGGCGAGCTTCTCGTAGAGGCGGAAATAATTTTGCAGCGTGATGGTGGCGAGCGTCTGGTTCTCGCGCTCGATCTTCACGCCCTCTTTCGCCTCGACCGCCTGGTGCAGACCGTCCGACCAGCGGCGGCCGGGCATCGTGCGCCCGGTGAACTCGTCAACGATGATCACCTCGCCGTCGCGGACGATGTACTGGTGGTCGAGCTTGTAGAGCGTATGGGCTTTCAAAGCC
>JAIVGV010000064.1 GCA_020201365.1 Acidobacteriota bacterium | reverse complement strand
GTCGGGGGGTTAGGGGCTGGGGAAAGGCTAAGACCTAAGACTAAAACTTTTTCTCCTCTTCCCCAACCCCCAGCCCCTAACCCCTATCCCCCGTTTCCACAAACTTGTCGCGCAGGGCTTTGACGATCAGTTCCGTGTGCACGCCGCGCGAGCCTTTGACGAGGACGAGATCGCCCCCGCGAACAAAGTTTACGATCTCCGCCGCCGCCGCCTCAGTCGTCTCGAAGAAGCGTGCGGCTTCGTTGCTCATCCCAGCTTCGCGCGCGCCTTCGATCAAATCTCGCCCGAGCCCGCGCACGCCCCAGAGCACGTCCACGGCGAGCCCGGCGATCTCGCGCCCGGCGTCGCGGTGCATCGCGGCGGCTTCGTCGCCCAGCTCCAACATCTCGCCCGCGACGACGATTGTACGGCGCGGCTGCGCGTCAGTCCCGCCCCCGCGACCGGCGACGAGCGAGCGCGCCATGCTCAACAGCGAGCGCGGGTTCGAGTTGTACGTGTCGTCCACGAGGCTGAAGCCCGCCGCGAAATCAACCACCTCGCCGCGCATCTCCGAAGGTCGCGCGGTGTTGAGCGCTTCAGCGATCGCGTCCGGCGCGACGCCGAAGCAGGTGGCGACCGAGGCGGCGGCGAGCGCGTTCATCAAGTTATGCCGACCGGGAAGCGCCAGCTCCGCGACAGCTTCGCCGAGCGGCGTGCAGAGGCGGAAGCGCGTCAGCCCCAGCCGCGCGGTGTGGATGTCCGCGGCGGCGACGTCCGCCCCGCGCTCGATGCCGAAGGTGACGGTGCGACCGTCGTGCTTCGCGCGCATCGCGGCGACGCGGGCGTCGTCGGCGTTCAGGACGGCGACGCCGCCCGGCTTGATGCCTTCGACGATCTGCGACTTCCCTTCCGCGATCTGCTCGACCGACTCGAAGAACTCGAGGTGGACGGGCGCGACGAGCAGGACGACGCCGATGTCCGGCGGCGCGATCTCGCAAAGCCTGCGAATCTCGCCGAACATGGACTGACCCATCTCCAAAACGGCGACGTCGAAGTCTTCCGGCTTCGCGCCCTCCGACTCCATCTGCAGGATCGAGAGCGCGAGACCCAGCTCGTTGTTGAAGTTTTTCTGCGTCTTCAAAGCGCGCCGCCCCGCGTGCGCGAGCACGTGCGCGGTCAGGTCCTTCGCCGTCGTCTTGCCCGCGCTGCCCGTGATGCCGACGACGCGCCCGCCCCACTCTCGAAGCGTCTCGTGCGCGAGCGATTGCAGCGCGGCGATCACGTCTTCGACTATGAGCAGCCGATCACGAAACTTCTCAAGCTCCGCGTCCCCCTCGACCCGCGCACGGCGCGCTACTGTAGCGACCGCGCCGCGCTCGAACGCCTGCGGGATGAAGCGGTGACCGTCGTCGAACTCCTTCGCGGTGAAGAAGTGTCGGCGGTAGTCGTCGGGCGAGAGCGCGAAGAAGAGGTCGCCGGGCGCGACCGTGCGCGTGTCGATGGAGAAGCCTGTTATTCGGTTGTCAAAGAACCCGGAGCCCGGCTCCGCGGAGTCGGGCACGGTGGCACGCATACGTCGTGCTGCCGTTTCGAGCCTCACGTCTTTTTCCGTCGTCCTCTCACGGCGGACACTTCAAACTCGCGCGCGGCGCGGGCGTCCCGAACTGCCGAACTCCCGCGCGCGGTCGCTCCTCTTCGCTCGCGCGTCGCGTCGAAATCAACCGCGCGACCGCGGCGTGACTTCGCGTCGCGGTCGCCCTTCTTCCTCGTCGTCTGCCGACGAGTCGCCTCCCGTCTTGTGCGTCGCCGGGGCGGCGCGATCGATCTCCCTCTGCGTCGTCCTCGCTCTCCTCAGGCGCTCTCTGCAACCCGCGATGCGCTTCCTCAGCTCGTAGTGCGGGCTGCCCTGCGGGGGAAGTGTCATGAAGTTCCTCGGCTCCTGTGTGAAAAAGGGAACACAAGCGCGACGACGCGGTACGGCGTTAGCGTCGGCGCGCTTCAATCGCGGCGCGAGAATTCGACCCGCACCTTCTGCCCCGCTTCGACGGCCGCGCCCGCCGCCGGACTTTGCGCGACGGCGCGACCCTCGCCGCGGGCTTCGAGTTCGAGCCCGAGTGCGGCGCAGATGCGCGCCGCGTCGCGGACGCTGCGACCGCGCACGTCCGGCATGACGAGCGCGTGATCGGCGGCTGCCGCGTAAACCACCTCCTTGATCTCACCCCTGCCTCGCACCCCCTCGACCACCAAAGGCAAACTTGCTGGGGCAACTTCACCTTCCGATTTCGATCCGTTCGACCGCGCTCCGCCCGCCTGCGACGCGCCCGCCGAGCCGTCCGGCGAAGCGCCGCCCGCGTACATCTTCGCCGCGTGATCGAGCGCCGCGATCTGATCCGTGTTGTTCGCCGGCTTCTCTCTCAAGTCGTCGCTCGGCGCGACGCCGAGGTACGGCAGCACCTGCTCGGCGATGCGCTTGAAGACGGGCGCGGCGACCGCGCCGCCGTAGTACGAGCCGACCGGCTCGTCCAAGACGACGATGATCACGATGCGCGGGTCTTCGACCGGCGCGAAGCCGACGAACGAGGCGACGTACTTCGACTTCGAGTAGGAGTGCGTGCCGCGCTCGTACTTCTGCGCCGTGCCGGTCTTGCCCGCGACCGTGTAGCCGTCGAGCTTCGCCGCCTTCGCCGTGCCGTCAACCGTCACCTGTTCGAGCATCGTCGCGATGGTGCGCGCCGTCTCCGCGCCGACGACCCGGTGCGTCTCCGGCGCGGGCTGCGCGACGACGCGCCCCGACTCGTCGCGCACCTCCCGGACGACGTGCGGCGCGATGCGCACGCCGCCGTTCGCGATCGTGCCGAACGCGGCGGCGACCTGCACGGGCGTGACGCCGATCTCCTGCCCCATCGGGATCGAGCCGATGGAGGTCTTGTCCCACTTCTTCACGTCGCGCAAGAGACCCCGCGTCTCGCCCGGCAGCTCGACGCCCGTCTTCGCGCCGAAGCCGAAGCGTCGGACGTAGTCGTAGAGCCGCTCGTCGCCGAGCTTCATGCCGATCTTGATCGCGGCGACGTTCGACGACTGCGCGAGCGCCTCCGTGACGGTCAGCGTGCCGTGCGGGTGCGAGTCGTGCACGATGCGACCGAAGACGTTGATCGAGCCCATCTGACAGTCAATCAGATCGGTCGGCTTCACGAGCCGCTCTTCAATCGCGCCGGAGTAGGCGACGACCTTGAACGTCGAGCCCGGCTCGTAGGTGTACTGCAGCGCGCGGTTCGTGAGCAGTTCGGGCGCGATGGACTTCGACGCGTTCGGATCGAACGTCGGCGCGTTCGCCAAGGCGAGAATCTCGCCCGTGCGCGGATCGAGCGCGAGCGCCGCGCCGGACTTGGCGTGCGTCTGCTCGAACGCCGCGGCGAGCTCTCGCTCGACGACGTACTGCACGTTCTGATCGATCGTGAGCACGACCGAGCCGCCCTGCTTCGGCGCGATCTCCCGGCTCTCGAAGCCGCGGCGCTTGGCGTCGCGCGCGACGACGGTCTCGCCGTCCTCGCCCTTCAGCGAAGCGTTCTGGAAGCTCTCGACGCCCGCGAGACCCGCGTCATCCAAGCCCACGAAGCCGAGCACGTGCGCGGCGAGCGAGCCGTTCGGGTAGTAGCGCTTCTGCTCCTTGACAGAGCCCACGCCCGCGAGCTTGAGCGACTCCACGACCGCCTTGATCGGCTCCGCCTGTTCCGGCTCGACCTCGCGCGCGAGCCAGATGAACTTGCGCTTCGCCGCGATCTCTTGTTCGAGCTTCGCCTGTAGTTGATCGGCGCCGACGCCGAGCAGCGGCGCGAACGCCGCGGCGACCGAGCGCGCGTCCGTCACGTGGACGGGCTCGGCGAAGAACGAGTCAACGTCGAGGCTGCGCGCGAGTTCCTTGCCCTGACGGTCGAGGATCAGACCGCGCGCGCCGTTCGTCTCGGTTGCCGACTGCTGCTGACGCCGCGCGCGCGCGCTCAAAAACTCGTGCTGGAAGACTTGAAGCTGCACGAGCCTGACGCCGACGGCGAGCATCCACACGCCGACGAAGACGACGACGAAGGTCGTGCGCTGCCGCGAGTTGTCGGGTCGGACTTGGGCTCTGGCGTGGGAGCGTTCGGGCATAACTCGGATCGTGGCTCTTCTCGGTCGGTTCTCTTTCTCTCTCGCCCCGCCCCGCGCCCTCATTAATTAAGGACTCGCGGCGCGGCTCCAATCAACGACTCGGGCGTCGGGGGGAAGGCGCGACGCCGCGGCGAAGAAACTTCAGTCAGCGCGTTCGCGCGGCGCCGACGTGCGCGACGCCGACGGTCGTCGCCGCGTGCGCGGTCGCGCGCGCCGCCTCGCGCTGCCCGACCGGCGCGCGCCCGGCGGGGGCGTCGCCCGCGTCCCCGATCTGCGCGGCGTGCGCGGGCTGCATCCCGATCTCGCGCGCGGCTTGTTCGAGCGCGGGGGGCGAGGTCGCCGTGCTCAGCTCGAGCAGCAGTCGCTCGCGCTCGGCGACGAGGTGCGCGCGCTCCTCGCGCAGTTGCTCGCTGCGGTAGCCGTAGCGCACCGCCGCGAAGCGCTGCCCGACGGCGAGCACGAAGCCGCCAGCCGCCAGCATCCCGCAGACGAGCATCACGATCTGCCTTCGCAGCGCCGCCCGGTCGCGCTCGCGCCGGACGCGGGGGTTCCCGTACTGCTGTGGGGGCAACCTTCTCATCTTCGCTTTGACGGTCTTCGGGGCAAGACTCGCGAAACTTCGGGTCAGGCGACTTCAGGCGAGGAGTTCGGGGACAACTTCCGACACTGGCGCTTGCTCAACTCCGCTCGTTCGTGCTCGCTTACCTCTCGCTCCTTCTTCTCAATCTCTTCGCTTCCCTTGCCCGCTCGCCCCTTGCCAAACTTTCTTGCCGCCGCGCCCTGCGGGCTCAAAGCTTCTCGCACGCCCTCAACTTCGCACTGCGCGCCCGCGGGTTCTCTTCGACCTCCGCCTCCGACGCGACGACCGGGCGCTTCGTCATAATCTCGACAGCACGCCGCGCGCCGCACGTGCACGCGGGCGCCCGCGGGTCGCACTCGCAATGACCGGCGAGCCGTCGAAGCGTTCGCTTCACGATCCGATCCTCTAGCGAGTGGAAGCTGATGACGACGAGCCTGCCGCCCGCCTGTAAAAGATCAACCGCCGTCTCTACGAACTCGCCCAAGCCCTCCAGCTCGCGGTTGACGGCGATCCGCAGCGCCTGAAACGTCCGCGTCGCCGGATGAATCCGATCCGTGCGCTTGTAGCCCACCGCGCGCGCGACCAGATCAGCCAGCTCTTTCGTCGTTCCGATGGGGCGACCCTGCTCGCGTCGCTCGACGATCCAACGCGCGATCCGTCGCGAACGCCTCTCCTCCCCGTATTCAAAGATGAGCCGCGCGATCTCTTCTTCGGGCAGCCGCGCGAGAAGTTCTGCCGCTGTCTCTTCAACGCCGCCAGTGTCCATCCTCATATCAAGCGGCGCGTCGTGGCGGAAGCCGAAGCCGCGCCCCGGCGTGTCGAACTGCAAGGACGAGACGCCGAGATCGGCGAGCACGCCGCTCAACGCGCGCTCGCCCGCCTCTTCAAGCACGCGGCGGATGTCGCGGAAGTCGGCGTGCGCGGCGCGGAAGCGTGAGCCGAAGCGCGCGAGTCGGCCGGTCGCGAAAGTGATTGCCACGCCGTCGCGGTCGAAGCCGAGGACTCGCGCGCCCCCGCCGGACTCCAGAATCGCCTCGCTGTGCCCGCCGAGCCCCAGCGTCGCGTCAACGAAGAGACCGCCGCGCGCGGGCGCGAGGTAGTGCAACGATTCTCGGAGCAACACGGGGCGGTGGGGCGCGTCCGGCCCCCCTCCGGGCGCAGTCATCACCACCGCCCCGTGAAGTCGTTCAAAGAACAGAAGTGGGTGACAGTTGACGGGCGACCGGCGGCGAGACAGAAATTAAGAGCAAGTAACGACGGCGAGTTCATCTGTTTTTTCCTGTCGCCTGTCACTCGTCACCAGTCGCCGTCTTTCAGATTCCGAGCCGCGCGATTGCCGCCTCGTCCTCTTCGTTGTACGGGTCTGCGAGCAGGCGCTGCTGGAAGCGCTCTAGTTCCCAGACTTCGAGGTACGTCAAATAGCCGAGCACCGTCACGTCGCCCACGACGCCCGCGCTCTTGCGCAGCAGCGGGTGGATGAGGACGCGACCCTGCGAGTCCAACGCCGCCTGCTGCCCGAAGTAGTTGGTGCGATCAAGGAACTTGCGCCGCGCCGGGTCCATCGAGGGGAGCAGCGCCAGACGCTGCTCGATTGACTCCCACTCGGCGAGCGGGTAAATTCGCACGCTCTCGCCCGTCAAACTTGTCACGTAAACTTCCGCCCCGTGATTTTCCTGGATGTGTCGGCGGAAAACGGTCGGTACTTTCAGACGCCCCTTAGAATCTATCCGCGCCGTGTAATTGCCTCGTAACATAGGGTCTCTCGGCGGTTGGTGCGGGGCTAGTATTGCTTAAAAGTTAAAGTAGAACTTAAACGCTCGGCGTAAGCTACTCTCAAGAGCCCACTTTGAGCCACTTACCTCCACTCGACGCGCATAGTACGCTCTGTTACGAAACACTGTCAAGATAAAACAACGTGCAAACTAATTATTTTTAAGCACGATATCGTATAAATATGGCGTGAGTTATTGCCGAGGAACGCTTAACGGACACAGATTCCTAGGGCTTTTAAGCAGCCTCCTTGTGTCAATTCCTTCTCTCATCCTGTATAGTTGCGCGCCGTACCTAGCCCACTGTGAGCAATAGATAAGGATAGGGTGTCGCTCTCGACATGACTGTTTTCGGCGAACTCCTCTTCTTCGGCGCGCTGGTCGCTCTGGCAAACGTCGCCGGGGGCTGGCTGCTCACCGGACCGCGCGCGGCGGCGCGAGAGGGGCGACTCCTGCGCTACCTGATCGCGCTCGGCGCGGGCTTCATGCTGGCGGCAATCTTTATAGAGATTCTGCCGGAGGTCGTACGCCTGTGGGGGCGCGACACGGCGCAGCCCGAGCCGGGTCGGGCCGTGCTCGGCGCGATGACGCTGCTCCTGTCGGGCTACCTCCTCATACATCTGTTCGAGCACACCGTCGCGCCCCACTTCCACTTCGGCGCGGAGACACATACCGAGGCGATGCTCCCGCCCGCGGCGGCTTACACGGCGATTGGCGGGCTCTCGATCCACACCTTCTTCGACGGCGTTTCGGTGGCGGCTGCCTTTCTCGTCAGCCAGAAGGTCGGGCTGCTTGTGTTCGTGGCGATCCTGCTGCACAAGGTGCCCGAAGGGTTCACCGCCGCCTCGATCATGCTGGCGTCGGGGCGCACGTCGCGGCAGGCGCTCATGGCGACGGTCGTCGTCGGCGCGGCGACGCTGTTCGGTGTGCTGAGCGTGGCGGCGCTGCACGCGCGCGTGGCGACGGCGGTCGTGTACGCGCTCCCCTTCTCGGCGGGCGTGACGCTCTACGTGGCGGCGAGCGATCTCATCCCGGAGGTCAACCACATGGAGCGGAAGAACCCCGTGATCTCCGTCATCGTCTTCGCGGGCGTCGCGCTCTTCTTCATACTCCACTTGCTGATCGAAGGTTGATGACGGGGCGGCGCGAGGAAGGTCGTCATCGGGACTCACTTCGTCCGGTCGCGCGGGCGCGCCGCAACTTTTAGCTTCCACGTTTCGTTCCCGATCTGTATCATTCGACGCGAACCCGATGCCGACAACACGCGCACTCAGACTCGCGCTCTTTCTGAGCCTCCTCTGCTCCTGCGGCTCGCGCGCCTTCGCGCAGGCGACGCAGTCGCCGCTGCCGAAGCCGACGGGCTACGTCAACGACTACGCCGACGTGATCGATCCGGCGACGAAGCAGCGGCTGGAGACGATCCTCACGAACCTCAAGCAAGTCGCAGACATCGAGTTCGCCGTCGTCACCGTCCGCACGACGGGCGACCAAGACATCTTCGACTACTCGCTCGCCGTCGCGCGCGGCTGGGGCATCGGCTCGAAGGAGGGCGAGCAGAAGGGGCTGCTGCTCCTCGTCGCGATTGACGACCGCAAGTATTTCACGCAGGTCAGCAGGCACCTCGAAGGCGACCTACCGGACGGGCTCGTCGGGCAGATTCAACGCTCGCGCCTCGTGCCTCCCTTCAAGCAGGGCGACTACTCGAAGGGCATCTCCGACACGGTCGAAACCTACGTCGCGACGCTCGCGGAAAAGCAAGGCTTCAGCGTCGACGGGATTGATCAACGTCGCGCCTACCGACCGACGAGCAGTCCGCCCGTCTCGACCACGGCGGGCGGCTTCTCCCCGTCTTGCTGCGTCGCGCTCATCATCCTCTTCGTCATCCTCATGATCCTGTCGAACCGCGGGCGCAGGGGCGGCGGCGGGAGCGGGTGCATGAACCTGCTGCTCTTAAACACGCTCTTCAACGCGGCGGGCGGCGGGCGGCGTT
>JAIVGV010000063.1 GCA_020201365.1 Acidobacteriota bacterium | reverse complement strand
GTCTTATGTTCGCGTCGCTCTTGGCAGCGGCGACGCACCCCGTGATGGACTGGACGAACAACTACGGCGTGCGCCCGTTCCTCCCTTGGAGCGGCAGGTGGTATTACGGCGACCTCGTCTTCATCGTTGACCCGTGGCTCTGGCTCGTCGTCGGCGGCGCGGCGTTCCTCGCCGCCGCGGGCACGCGACTGCGCACCGTCGGCTGGTCTGCGCTCGCGCTCGTCCTCACACTCGCGATCCTCTTCGCGCGCGCCGACATTCCAGTGCTCGCGCGCGCACTGTGGCTGGCTGGCGTCGCCGCCTTCGCCGTCGCGCACAAGTTAAACTTCGCGGCGCGTTACGGTCGCATCGTCCCCGCGCTCGCCCTCGCCTTCGTCCCGGCTTACTGGTCTGCGCTCGCCTTCGTCCACGCGCGCGCGCTCGGCGACGCACAAACGCTCGCGCGCCAGCTCGCCGCGCCGAACGGCGAGACGGTCGGGCGCGTCGCCGCGATGCCTTCGCTCGCAGACCCCTCGCGCTGGCGCGTCGTCGCCGAGACCGAGCGCGCCGACTACGTCACGCAGTTGAGTCTGAACCGGACTGACGACAATACGACGGCGGGCGACGCCGAGGGCGCGAACACCAATCCCGGCGCCGCGACCACGCAGCCCGCGCGCCGCTTCGAGAAGCTGCAAGGCGCGGACGCCGAACTCGTCGCGCGGCTGGCGCAAGACGACGCGCGCGCGCGCATCTTCCTCAACTTCGCCCGCTTCCCGCTCGCCCGCGTCGTCACCGCGCCCGACGGCTCACGCCGCGCGCAGCTCTTCGACGTGCGCTTCAGCGAGCCGGGCGCGGACACGCGGCGCGCCACCTTCGCCGTCGAGTTGCCGCTCCCGCGCGAGCCTTAAGAACACGCGACCACGTCAGCCGGGGCGCCGCGCGCGCTCGGCGTTGACAAAATCCTTGCAACGGGTTTATAACTGCGCCGCTCCCGTAGTTGCTTCACAACGCGCCGCCCGTCCTCGCGTAACTTATCGCCGGTCGCGCTTCCGCCGCCGCGCCCGCCGCGCCCGCGCCGCTCCGTCGCGTCCCACGGAGCAGGAGTTTCCCCGTGTCCCGTACCCTCTCAGCCTCACCTCGCGAAGGAGTCTGATCATGCCTCCGCTCAGCATCCAGCTCTTCGGTCAGTTCAAAGTCTCCTCGGACGGTCGCGCGCCCGCGCGCCTCGACGCCTCGAAGGCGCAGGAGCTGCTCTGCTACCTGCTCGTCAACCGCGCGCGCCCGCACCCGCGCGAGTCGCTCGCCGCGGTGCTCTGGGGCGACGCCCCTGCCGAGCGCGCCAAAAAATATCTGCGACAGGCGCTCTGGCACCTCCAGACCGTCCTCGACTCGCAGCCGCGCACAGGAGACGACCCGCGCGCGCTGCTCCGCGCCGAGCACGAGTGGGTGCAGCTCAACCCCGACTCCGAAATCTCGCTCGACGTCGAGACTTTCGAGCGCGCCTTCGACGCGGCGCGGGCTGAGCGCGGCTCGCAGATGCGCGACGAGACGCGCGCCTCGCTCGGCGCGGCGGTCGCGCTCTACCGCGGCGACCTGCTCGAAGGCTGGTATCAGGACTGGTGCCTCTTCGAGCGCGAGCGTTTGCAGAACATCTACCTGCTCATGCTCGACAAGCTGATGTGCCACGCCGAGTCGCACGACGACTTCGAGGCGGGTCAGCACTACGGCGCGCTCATCCTCCGCCAAGATCGCGCGCGCGAGCGCACGCACCGCCAACTGATGGCGCTCCACTACCGCGCCGGGGATCGCACCGCCGCGCTCCGCCAGTACGCCCGCTGCGTCGCCGCGCTGCGCGAGGAGCTGAACGTCGCGCCCGACCGACGCACCACAGAGCTTCACCGTCAGATTCGCGACGACCGACTCGCCCCCCGCCAGCCCGCCCGCGAAGCGACCGAGGGGCGCTGCGACGCGGCGGCATCAAACGCCGACGGACTGTCGTCAAACGCCGCCGCGCCGTCCGACGCGGCAGACGCGCTCGACGCCGAAGAAGCCGCCGCGTCGCAGCTCTCCTTGCCCGAAGTCCTCGAACGCCTGCGCCAGCTCCAGCACGTCGTCACGGACGCGCAGCGCCGCATCCGCCGAGACATCCGCTCTCTCGAGTTCACGCTCAAGCGCAAAGCCGCGCGCCGTTAGCCGCCCCCACGAAAAATTTTCCCGGAAGACACCCGCGCAGACGCGCGCGAGACGCGCGGGCGTCGGCGGGCGTGTAGCCTCCGCGCCCTGCTGGTTTCGGTCGCGGCTGAAACTAACGCGCGCGCACGCCCCCCGGCGGCGGGTTCGCACGCTCGGCGTTACCCTTTCGCAAACCTCGCGCGGGGTCGAGATGGACTTAACCGAGTCGCAGGTGCACTCGTTCATCGTCAAGCTGTGGCTCGAGGCGGTCGCCGACGAAGCGGAGCGCGCGGCTTGGCACGGTCAGATCACGCACGTGCCCGACGGCGAGCGGCGCTACTTCACAGACCTCGACGAGATACGCTCGTTCATCGAGCCTTACTTGGGCGGGACTGGGAAGGGCCGGCGCGGCGTGATGCGCTGGATCAGGCGGCGCTGAGTTGGGTCGGCTCGCGCGGCATCTTTCGGGAGCGCGGGTCGAGGTGTTGTCACGCAGAGGGCTGAGACGAGGCGCGAAGGATGGCGAGGCATCAGGCGATTGCTGCGGCGGGGCAGGCGCTCGTCAGCCTGCTCGCCGACGCGCGCCCGGCGGAGTTCGACGGCGCGGGCTTCGAGCTCTATCAGGCGAAAGACTTCCAGTCGCCGATGGACGACGGGCTCTCGCTCTACCTCTACCGCATCTCCGTCAGCGGCTCGCGGCGCAACCTCCCGCCGTCCGTCGGTCCCGACGGGAAGAAGTACAAGCCGCCGCTCCCGCTCGATCTCCACTACCTGCTTACGGCTTGGGCGAAGACCGCCGGGCGGCAGCAGCGACTACTCTCGTGGGCGATCCGCACGCTGCAAGACGCGCCCGTGCTGCCCGCGAGCTTCCTGAACAACTACGCGCCGGAGCACGACGTTTTCCGCACGCACGAGGCGATCGAAGTGGTCTTCGACAACTTCACGCTCCAAGACATGAACAACCTCTGGGGCGTGATGAAGAACGCGCCGCCGCTCTCGGTCGCCTACCTCGTGCGCATGATCCCGGTCGAGTCCGAAGTCCCGCTCGACGAGTACAGGGAGGTTCAGACGCGCGCCTTCGACGCCGGGCAACTCACGACGCCATGATCGCCGACACAGTTACCGTCCTCGAACGCCTGACGCTGACCGCGCCGCTCGGCGTCGTGTTCCACGACACCGTGACGGGCTTGCGCGTCGGCTCGGGGCTCGACGTTTCCGTCTATCAGAAGGCGATGCCGCTGAGCCGCGCCAAGATGTTCCCGAACCCTTCGGGCGTCTTTGTGCTCCAACACGCGCCCGGTCTCTCGCGCGACTTCGAGTTCGGCGCGGGCGACGACGAGTTCTGGTCGAACCTGCCTCAGCCGATCAGTTACGTCATGGAGGTCTCGGACAGGGAAGGCAGATTCCAGCCGTTCAGCTCGGAGATCGAGCTGCCGCTTCCGCAGCGGGGCATCTTCCGCTGGGTCTCGCCGCTCGACACCTCGCCGCCCGACACCTCGTCTCTAGATGTGGGCAAGCCGGCGTCCGTCCCGCTCTACTCCGCGCCCGCGCGCACGGTCCCGCCCGGCATGGCTGTCGTCCGCGCGGACTTGTTAGACACGGAGCGCGACGCGCCCGCCGCGTGGGCAATCGTCGAGGCTCATTACGAAGGGAACTTGATCGGTCGCGGGATGTCGGACGCGCGGGGGAGTCTCGCGCTCATCTTCCCGTTCCCCGAACCCGTGACGACGGCGGTCGCCTCGCCCCTCGAGTCGCAGCCCTCCGTGCGCTCGCCGAAGCTCTACGAACAGACGTGGGAAGTCTCGCTCGGCGCGGCTTACGCGGGTGTCGCCGAAGGCGCGACCGTCGCGGAGATTCCCGATCTGCGCGCGACGCTCGAACAGCTGGCGCTCGCGCCCGCGCGCCTGTGGCGGGATCACGCGGGCGGCGCGGAGTTGACGGGCGTCGCATTGCGGTTCGGTCGCGAAACGGTTTTGAAGACGGAGGACGCGGCAGGCACTTTGTCGCCGCCGGCGCGGTCGTCCGCGCTCTTGATCACACCGGCGGGCTCGCCGCCGTGAAGGAGAAGTCATGCCCGAATATCTCGCTCCCGGCGTTTACGTCGAAGAAGTCTCTTTCCGCAACAAGTCCATCGAGGGCGTCTCGACGACGACGACAGGCTTCGTCGGAGCGGCGCGCTACGGTCCCGTTGACCTCGAGCCCGACATCGTGACGAGCCTCGTCGAGTTCGAGCGCGTCTATGGCGACCGCGAGCCGCTCGTCTATAACGGCGCGGAGCGCCACAACTACCTCTGGCACGCCGTGCGCGCCTTCTTCGAGGAGGGCGGCAAGCGCCTCTACGTCGGTCGCGTCTTCCGCGCGACGCTCTCAGACACGGCGACGGGGACGGAAATCCTGCCCTACGAGCGACCGTCCGAAGTGCTCGACGACGATCAGCCCGGCTTGACCGGCACGAACTACGCCGACGGTCACGCGCGCGCGTGGCTTCCGACCGATCCGGGCACGGGCGCGCGCTCCGGCTCGGTGCTCATCCGCGCGCGCTTCCCCGGCGCGGCTGGAAACCTGCGCGTGCGCCTGACCGTCAGGCTCGGTCAGAACATCCTCGCGGGCACTGCCGGGAGTCTGACGGCGCGCTCGCTGCGCGAGTTCGACACGGTCTGGATCGGCGATCTCGCGAGCCCGTTCGACGCGCCCGTCGGCGCGGGCGGCTTCCACGTCGCGCGCTTCGACACGGAGGAGGACACCTGGCGCTTCACGCAAGCCAACAGCATGAACACGCCGAAGTCGAACGCAGACCTGCGGCTCAACGCCGCGTCGGGCTCGGGTCTCTCCGCGCTCGACCCTTCCGTCGGTCACCAGCTCCGCGTCGCCACGCTCGCCGTCACGGTCGCCGCGCCGGACGGCAGCTCCACGCAGGTCTGGAACGACATCGCCTTCGATCCGAACCACACCAACGCCTTCGGCGCGGCGGACTCTCTGCCCGACTACTTCGCGCAGAACCCGCGCAGCATGTCGCAGGCGAGGGAACTCCCCATCGTCGTCATCACGGGCGACGGCGTTGACACCGGGCGCGAGCTTTTGAACGCGCTCATCAACTCCGGTCTCAACCCAGACCTCCCCGCCGCGCTCAACGACGTGGAGTCCACGGACGGCGACCGCTCGGTTGACGTGCTGCTCGCGGGCGGCAGCGACGGGCAACTGCCGACGGCGATCGAGATCGAGGGCAACGTCGATCCGGACACGAACGCGAAGTTCGGGCTCAAGGCGTTCGAGGACTTGGAGGACATCTCCATCGTCGCCGCGCCCGGCGCGACCGCCAACTACGCCAACGCGCAGACGGACGCCGACGCCGCCACGCACGCGCTCATCTCCCACGCCGAGCGGATGCGCTACCGCATCGCCGTGCTCGACAGCGGCGAGGGTCAGGCGATCTCCGAAGTGCGCGACACGCGCGGCAAGCTCGATTCGAGTTACGCCGCGCTCTACTACCCGTGGGTGCGCGTCCTCGATCCCGTCACCAACTCCGAGATCAACCTGCCGCCGTCGGGCTTCGTCGCGGGCATCTACGCGCGCAACGACGTGCAGCGCGCCGTCTATAAAGCCCCGGCGAACGAGGTCGTCAACCTCGCGCTCGGCTTCGAGCGGATGCTCAACAAGGCGCAGCAGGAGGTCTTGAACCCCGAAGGCATCAACTGCTTCCGCTTCTTCGAGGGGCGCGGCTTCCGGCTCTGGGGCGCGCGCACGATCAGCAGCGACCCGGAATGGAAGTACGTCAACCTGCGCCGCTACTTCGCCTACCTCGAGCGCTCGATCGACAAGGGGACGCAGTGGGCGGTCTTCGAGCCGAACGGTCCGCGCCTGTGGGACAACGTGCGCTCGACGATCTCGGACTTCCTCTTGAACGAGTGGCAGCAGGGCGCGCTCCTCGGCGACAAGCCGGAGAAGTCCTACTTCGTGCGCTGCGACCGCTCGACCATGTCGCAGAACGATCTCGACAACGGTCGCCTCGTCTGCCTCATCGGCGTCGCGCCCTTGCGCCCCGCGGAGTTCGTCATCTTCAGGATCGGTCAGTGGACAGCCGACCGGAAAGCCTAGCCGTGAGTTGAGAGTCGAAGGAGGACGACATGGCAGTTCTGAGAGACAAGCCTTACGTGCAGTTTAACTTTCTCGTCAACCTCGGCGACGGCAACACCGACGGACCCGAGGCGGGCTTCCAGGAGTGCAGCAACATCGGCATGGAGGTGACGGTCGCAGAGTACCGCCGCGGCAACGACAAGGAGAACAGCGTCCACAAGATCACGGGCCTCAACAAGGCGACGGACGTGACCTTGAAGCGCGGCGTGATCGGCTCTCTGAACCTCTACAACTGGCTGAACGACATACGCAACGGCGACCAGAACGCTGAGCGCACTGTCATCATCTCGTTGCAGAACGAGAACCACACCGACGTCGTCCAGACGTGGAAGCTCCTGCGCGCACGCATCATCAAGCACGTCTCCGGACCCCTCAACGCGAAGGGCACGGACGTCGCGATGGAAGAGCTGACGCTCGCCTACGAGCGGCTGGAGATGGAGTAAAGCGGTGACGGGTGACGAGTGACAGGTGACGGGCGGTTCCAGATCGCTGGTCTTGCCTGTCACTCGTCGCTCGTCACCCGCCGCGGGTGTTCCCATGCTGAAGCGCGTGATAACGAGGCGACTGCCGGGCTTCCGCTTTGAGGCGGACGCGCCGCCGCTCGCCGAAGTGCTGCCGCGCATGGACGTGGCGTGCTTCATCGGCTTCGCGGCGTCGGGACCTCTGCACGCGCCGGTCGCCGTCGAGTCGGTCGCGCAGTTCGAGAGCATCTTCGGCAGGGACGCGCCGCTCGCCTGGGACGCGAAGCAGGGCGCGCAGGGCTTCGCGCACCTCGCGCCCGCCGCGCGCTCGTTCTTCGCCAACGGCGGACGCCGCTGCTGGATCGTCCGCGTCGCGCGCACGCGGCGTTCGGGCGGCGCCGAGTCGCCGGGCTTCGGAGACTCACGCGCAGGCGCGCACGGCAACGCGGCGCGCGATCCGTTCAACTTCGCGCGCGCGAACTTCTTCCCCGTCCCCGGCGTGGCGCGCGCGCTCCTCAACAAGGACGGCGAGATCGCGGGCTTCGCGCCGGCGTTCGCGCGCGCGCGCTCCGAGGGTAGTTGGTCTGACGCGCTCGAAGTCTCAGCCGCGCCGCTCACGACACCGGCGCAGATCGAAAACTTCTCGCGCGCCGATCTCCCCTTCCGCGTCTTCGTTGACGCGCCCGACGATCTAAGCGCGGGCGATCTCCTCCGGCTGACATTCAAGGACGGGCTCACGCTGCTGCTGCTCGCCGCGCGCGTCGAAGTCGCAAGCGGAGACGACTCGCCGCCGCCCTCGTCCAGACGCCGCGCCGTCGTCGTCGAAGGCGAGCGCCCCGTCTGGCTGCGAACCGTCCGCCCCGACTCGGTCGCGGACGCGGCGAGCGTGACGCTCACGACCTTCGTCTCCGAGCCCGCCGCGACCCCGCCGCGCTTCGCCGACGCGCGCGACGGCGCCGACGCGTTCGCCCGCGACTACGCCGCCACGCTTCGCGTGCCGAAGAAGGAAGGGCTCGCCGACGGCGACGCGAGTCTGTCGGAAGGCGAGGCGGCGGTCGAAGTCGTCCTCGCGCTCGAAGACGCGCCCGCGCCCGGCTCGGTCGTCCGCGTCGCGCACGCGGGCGGCACGATGCTGCTCACGGTCGAGTCGGTCGGCGTCCTGTCGTCACAACAGGGGAGCGAAGACGCGCTCGTGCGCCTCGCGGGACGCGCGAGTTGGCTCCTCGCGTCCGCGCCAACGCTCCCGGCGGGCGAGACCCCGGCGGGCGAGCGCGTGACGTTCGAGCTGCGCGTCCGCAAGGCCGGCGAGTTCCTGCTGAGCGTCTCCGATCTCGCCTTCGGCGCGCGCGCCGAACGCTTCTGGGGTCGTCTGCCGACGGACGAACAGGTTTACCGCGCGGACGAGACCGCGCCCGTCAACGCGCCCGCCGAACCGCTCTGGCAGCCGCTCGGCGTCCAGCGCTTTCCCCTCGCGACGACCGGCGAGACGAACGCGGTTTACTTCCCGCTCGCGAGCCCCGCGCTCGCCGACGAGTACCTCGGCGCGGTGCGATTGCAGGGCGACGCGCTCGAACGCGACGGGCTCGCGGAGTTCTCCGCCTCACTCTTCCTCGACGGCGATCTCGCCGACGCGACCGCGAACGATCTCCTCCCGCGCGCGGACTTCATACGCTACCTCGCCCCCGAGAATCGGACGCGCCCGCTCGCGGGGCTTCACGCCGCGCTCTCCGTCGAGGAGG
>JAIVGV010000062.1 GCA_020201365.1 Acidobacteriota bacterium | reverse complement strand
CGGTCAGGCTGATCGGGCGCGCACGGCGCTGCCGCCGGGGACGAACCTGCTCGTCCTCAACACGCGCTCCGTCCCCGTCTCGCTCTCCGGCGAGGAGCGACCCGCGGCGGACGCCCTCGTCACGGTCGTCTCGCGCTGGGAGGACTTCCTGCGCTGGTCGCGCAACATCCTCGTCGCCGCCGGGCTCGACCCCGCCGCGCTCAACTTCCGCGACGCGCGCGAAGCGGGCTGGCGGCGCGGTCTCTCTTCGAGCGCCATGATCATCACCGACACCCTCACCGCCAAAGAGCTTCCCGCGGACGCCCGCGCGCCCCGCGTCTTCCGCGTCGTCGCCGACTCCTCGCTCGCGGAGCTGCGCGCCTTCGTCGAAGACTTTTTGACGAAGTGACTCCGCGCGAAGACCTCCGCGTGTGACAGTTCGCGAAGCCGCACAGGAGACTCTGGCGGCGCGGCGCGCGCGTGATTTATAGTGCGGGCTGATCGTCGCGCGGCGGCGGAGTTCGGACGCCCGCGCGGGAGGCTCGATCAGAATGTTCAGGCGCGTGCTGGTCGCTGTGCTGCGGTTGGCGCTGCGCGTCTTCTTCCGGCGGATAGAGGTCGTCGGCGTGGAGCGCGTGCCGCGCGGGGGCGCGTGCGTGTTCGTCCTGAACCACCCGAACGCGCTCGTCGATCCGGTCTTCATCCTCTGCCGCGCGCCGCGCCGCGTCTCGTTCCTCGCCAAAGCGCCGCTCTTCCACATGCCCGTCATCGGCGCGCTCGCGCGCGCACTCGACGCCATCCCCGTCTATCGCAGGCAGGACGAGGGCTCGGACCCCGCGCGCAACCGCGAGACGTTCGAGCGCGCGCGCGAACTACTCCGGCGCGGCGGCTCAATCGCCGTCTGCCCCGAAGGCGTCTCGCACAGCGACACGAAGCTGCGACCCGTCAAGTCGGGCGCGGCGCGCATCGCGCTCGGCGTCGCCGCCGGCGATCCGGCGTTTGATCTTGAGATCGTCCCCGCCGGACTCTACTACACCGCCAAGACCGCCTTCCGCAGCGCGGCGCTGCTCCACTTCGGCGAGCCCTTCAAAGTCGAACCCGTCGCGCTCGACGAGGACGGCGAGCCGCCGCACGAAGCCGTGCGCGAGTTGTCGTCGCGCATCGAGCGGGCGCTTCACGAAGTGACCCTCAACGCCGAGCACGTGCACGCGCTCACGACGATCACGCGCGCCGAGCGCATCTTCTCGTCGGAAGACGACGACGGCGGGCGCGGCGCGACGGGGCGCACGCTCGCGCGCGAGCTCTCCCTGCGCCGGCGCTTCCTCGCGGGCTACGCCTTCCACCTCGCGCGCTCGCCCGAACGGCTCGCCGCGCTCGACGCGCGCCTCTCGCGCTACGAGGAGACGCTGCGCCTCGCCGGGCTCGACGCGGAAGATCTCTCCGCCGCGCGCGCCACGCCGCGAGCAATCGCGCGGCACGTCGCGACGCGCGTCCTGCCCGTGATGTGTCTCGCGCCGTTCGCCCTCGCCGGCGTGGTCGTTCATTACCCCGCTTACAAACTCGCCGGGCTGCTCGCGACCAAGATCGCGCGCGAGGACGACGACGTCGTCTCGACGATCAAGATCGTCGCCGCGCTGCTCTTCTTCCCCGTCACGTGGATCGCGCTCGCCGTTCTCTCCGGCTGGCTCTCCGGCTGGCTCGGCGCGGGCGTCGCGCTCGCCGTCGCGCCAGCGTGCGGCTGGATCGCGGTGCGCTTCTTCGAGAAGCTGGACGGCTTCGTCGGCGGCGCGCGGGCGCTGCGCTTCTACCTGACGCGCCGCTGGTTCTTCAAAGAGCTGCTCGCCGAACGCCGCCGCTTGCGCGAGGAGATCGCCGCGCTCGGCGAGGAGGCGGCGCGCGAGACGGCGGCCGCTGCTGCGGCGGCGACGCCCGCGCTGGTGTCAAACGAGCCGACCCGTCATACAATCTGACGCGGGCGACCGAAGGGAAGCGAATGGCTCAACCCCCCGAAGAGACGACCGCGGGCGACGCGCGCGGCGGCGACGACGAACTCGACGCGCGCCTCGCGCGCATCGAGCGCAGCGTCAACGATCTCTCCGCGCGGCTCGGCGAAGTCGAGCGACACCTCGACGCATCTTCACGACGAGCACCACAGATCGAAACACGGCCGTTCGGGCAGGGCGCGTCGCCGACGCCCGACGCGCGAACGAGCGCGGGCGCGCAGACGCGACCGGGCGTGTGGCTTGACGCAACGGAGGAGGCTTCGCACGACGCATCGCACGCCCGGTCGCACGCCGCAACGGGCGCGCGGTCGTCTGCCGAATCGCAAGCGCGCGGCGCGGCGGTTGATGAAAGTCCGGCTGTCGAAGATTTCCCGTTCGGCGCGTCGCACGCGCGTGTTGAAGATGCGGGCGGGCGTGGGTCGTCCGCGTCGTCGTCGCGGCAGCCGCCGCAAGCGTCGGCGGTCGCGCGCGCGCGGCGCGACTTCGAGTCGCTGGTCGGCGGGAGCTGGTTCAACTGGCTCGGCATCGTCGCCGTCACGCTCGGCGTCGGATTCTTCCTCAAGTACGCCTTCGAGAACCAGTGGATCGGTCCGGCGGGGCGCGTGCTCTTAGGCGGCGCCGCCGGGTGCGCCATCCTCGCGCTCGCCGAGCGGCTGCGCGCGCGCGGCTACCGCGCCTACGCGCACGTGCTGACGGGCGGCGGCATACTCATCCTCTACCTCTCGGTTTACGCCGCGCGCGGACTCTACAACCTGATCGGCGTCACGCCAGCCTTCGCGCTGATGAGCGCGGTGACGGCGACCGCCGTCGTGCTCGCCGTGCGCTACGACGCGCGCGCGATCGCCGTGCTCGCGCTCATCGGCGGCTTCATGACGCCGGTGCTTCTGAAGTCGGACGTTGACCGACAGATCGCGCTCTTCACCTACGTCGCCTTCCTCGACGCGGGCGTGCTCGCCATCGCCTACTTCAAGCGCTGGCGCGTGCTCGACCACCTCGCCTTCGCCGCGACCGCGCTGCTGTTCGCGGGCTGGTGGCTGTCGCACTACGAGCCTTGGAAACTCTGGCGCACGCTTCTGTTCCTCACGCTCTACTTCTTGATGTTCTCCGCGCTCGCCGTCGTCCATAACGTCCTGCGGAAGAGACGCGCCAACGGGCTCGACCTCTCGCTCGTCATCTTCAACGCCACGCTCTACTTCTCGACCGCCTACGCGCTCCTCGAAGACGCGCACCGCGGCGCGCTCGGCGCGTTCGCGCTCCTCGTCGCCGCCTTCTACGCGCTCCTCGCCTACGTCGCCTACGCGCGCCACCGCGAGGATCGTCTGCTCTCGTCGGCTTACGTCGGCGCGGCGGCGACGTTCCTCGCCGTCGCCGTCGCCGTACAGTTCCAACAGCACTGGGTGACCATCGGCTGGGCTGCCGAAGCGCTCGCGCTCACTTGGCTCGGCTTGCGCACGTCGGAGCGCGCGCCGCGCTACTTCGCCCTCGTCGCCTTCTACTTCGCCGCCGTGCGCTGGCTCACGACAGACCTCCCCGCCGTCTCGATCGGCGCGGACACGCACTTCGTCCCGCTCCTCAACACGCGCGCACTCTCGTGCCTCGCCGTCCTCGCCGCGCTCTCGTGCGCCACTTGGCTCTACCGGCGCGCGCCCGCGCGCGTGGGCGAGACCGAAGCCGCCGTGATCACCGCCGCGCTCACGCTGACGCGCGCCGCGCTCGTGCTCGTGCTCTTAAGCGCGGACGCGAACGACTACTTCGTGCAGCGCGTCGCCCGCGCGCCCGACGCGACGCGCGACGCGCTGCGGCTGCGACTCGAAGACACGAAGCAGTTGACGCTCTCCGTCGTCTGGACTACTTACGCCGCGGGGTTCGCCGCGGTCGGCGTCGCGCGCCGTCTCAAGTCTTTGCGCTTCGCGGGGCTCTTGTGGCTCGCCGTCACGGCGCTCAAGATTCTCGCCGTTGACTCCGCGTCTTACGACGCCGGGTGGCACGCGCCCGTCTTCAACCAGACCTTCGCCGCCTTCGCCGTCTTCGTCGCCGCCGCGTGGTACGTCGCGCACGTTTACGCGCGCGACGAGCGGATGGGCGCTGTCGAGCGCCGCGCGGTCGTCACGGCGCTGACCCTCGCCGGGAATCTGTTCGCCGTCGCCGCGCTCTCGCTGGAAGCGAGCGGCTACTTCCGCAAGCAGCTCGCGGCGCGCGCGGCGGCTGGCTTGGAGGCGCGCGATCTGCGCCTCGCGCGCCAGCTCTCGCTCTCGCTCGTGTGGGCGGTGTACGGCGGCGCGATGCTCTTCTTCGGGCACGCGCGCGCGAACAAGACGCTGCGGCTGATGGCGCTCGCGCTGCTTGCGGCGACGACCATCAAGGTCTTCTTCTTCGACCTCTCCGAGCTTGAGAAGTTCTACCGCATCGTCTCCTTCATCGTGCTCGGATTGGTCCTCCTCGCCGTCTCCTTCCTCTACCAGCAGCGCCGCGCGCGCGAGGCGGAGGGCGAGACCTGAAGTCAGAAGTCGGAACGATGAATGACGAAGTAAGAGCAACCCGCCTTCACTCCGTCGTTCATCGTCCCGACTTCATCGTATCCCTTATGTCTATCACCGACTACCATTTCACCTCGCGCTGGCGCGTCGAAGGCACGTGCGAGGAGGTCGCCGAAATTCTGGCGGACGCGGAAGGCTTGGCGCGGTGGTGGCCCTCGGTCTATCTGAAGGTCGAGACGCTTGAGCCGGGCGGCGAGCACGGCGTCGGTCATCGCGTGCGCGCGCACACGAAGGGCTGGCTGCCGTACACGCTGCGGTGGGAGTTCCGCACGGTCGCCTCAAACTACCCGCACGGCTCGACCGTCGAAGCCGTCGGCGACTTGGAAGGGCGCGGCGTCTGGGCGTTCGAGCAGGACGGCGCGTTCGTCCAGATGGATTACGACTGGCGCGTGCGCGGTCGCAAGCCACTCATCCGCGCCCTCTCGTTCCTCTTCAAACCAATCTTCGCCGCCAACCACCGCTGGGCGATGCGGCGCGGCGAGGAGAGCCTCAAGCTCGAACTCCTGCGCCGCCGCGCGCGCACCGACGAAGAGCGCGCCCGCGTCCCCGCGCCGCCGCAGCCGACGTTCACGCGCCGCGCGGCGAAGTGAATAAGACTCAACGACGCTTCCCGTTGACGACGGCCTCGCGCTTCTCGCGCAGCCG
This sequence comes from Acidobacteriota bacterium, assembly GCA_020201365.1. Classification (GTDB taxonomy): domain Bacteria; phylum Acidobacteriota; class Blastocatellia; order Pyrinomonadales; family Pyrinomonadaceae; genus JAIVGV01. The sequence continues at coordinate 3,342 of JAIVGV010000062.1, read as the reverse complement.
ATTGAAAGCGTCGGCGTCCGCCGGGCGCGCGGCGTCGAAGCCCGCCCGCTCCCAGTCCGCGTCTTCGGGGTCGAGACCGAGCGCGCGGACGACTTCGGGCTGGCAGACGTAGAAGTGTCGTTTGTAAGGCAGCAGGAAGCCGCCGTGTCGCTCGCGCGCGGCGCGCGCCTCTTCGTAGCTCGCGTACCAGCGGTTCAGGTAAACGTCCAGGTCTGGCTGATACCAGAGCTCGCCCGCGTGCTCACGATCCACGTCTCACCTCCCTTGCGCAGCCGCTTCGACTTCGGACAGCATCCGATCCAAATCCTCCTTGCGCAGCAGCCGCCCGCCGGCGACGACCGCCGCGATCCTCTTCGTGTTGGAGATGTCTGCGAGCGGGTTCGCGTCGAGCAGCACGATGTCGGCGAGCTTGCCGCGCTCGATTGTGCCGAGCGAGTCGGAGAGCCCGAAGAACTTCGCGGGGTTGACGGTCGCCGCGCGCAGGGCTTCGAGCGGCGTGAGCCCGGCGGCGACGAGTAGGCGCAGCTCGTCGTGCAGGCTGAAGCCGGGGATCACGTACGGGTTCGCGTCGTCCGTCCCCGCGAGAACGCCGACTCCCGCGCGCCGCATCCGCGCGACGAGCGCGTCCTCGCGCCGGATCGTCTCGCGCCTCTGCGCCGCCTGTTCGGCTGACCACCCTCGCGCCTCTTCCGTCATCCGCAGCCAGCGCGCGCGCCAAGAAGGCTTCGCGTACTTGAGCCGCGGATCGGAGGCAAAAGCGCGGTCGTCGAGCAGCGCGTAGTTGTGGCGCATGACGAGCGTCGGGCACAGCCACGTGCCGTTCTCGATGAAGGCTGCGACGAAGCGGCGCGCGACCGTCTCGTCCTCTTCGGCGGGCGCGAGTCCCGTCGAGTGCTCGATGCTCCGCTGCCCCGCGCGCGACGCCTCCTCCGCCGTGATCGACGTGGGCACGTGCCCTTCGACGGGAAGACCGACGCGCCGCGCCTCTTCGACCAAGGCGAAGTAAGACTCGCGCGAGATGTTGTCGTGGACTTTCACGAAGTCCGCGCCCTCGCGCTTCGCCTTCCGCACCTCCTCGCGCGCACGCCCCGGCGAGAGGTTCGAGAGATCGCCCGCGCCGATCATCGCGCTCGCGATCACCATCCGGGGCGCGACGAGCGTGCCGCGCCGAGCCTCGTCGCGCCAAGCGTGGAACTCCGGCGCGCCCTCCATGACGCGCACGCCCGTCACGCCGTTGGCGACGAAGAGCCGCAGGTTGAAGTTCTTGTCAAACGCCTCGTCGCCGAGGTGGACGTGCATGTCCCACAGACCGGGGATGAGGAACTTCCCCGCCGCGTCAAACACTAGCGCGCCCCTCGGCACGCGGACTCGGCGCGTCGCGCCGACGACCGTGATGCGCCCGCCCGCGACGACGACCGTCGTGTCCGGCAGCAAACGCCCGCCCGCCACGTCTATGAGCGTCGCGTGCGTGATCGCGACGGGCCGCGTCCGCGCGCCGTGCCTGAGCTGCGCCGCGGCGGGCGCGTGCGACAGGGCGAAGATCAGCAGCGCGGCGAGCGTCCTTCTCATGCTTCGTGATCGGCGGGCGTCGTCGTCCTACTTCGCGCGCAGCCGCCCGGCGAGCACCAGCGCGACCATGCGGAAGTCGGAGAGCATAGACCAGACGGGGTGACCGAAGGTGGCGGGCGTGTTGCGCTCGACGAAGTAGTGACCGATCCAGGAGAGACCGTAGCCGGGGACGAGCGCGAGCGGGAAGAAGAGCCAGCGCCGCGTGACGACGGCGAAGACGGCGAGGGCGACCGCCGTGATAGTGCCCGCCGCGTGCAGCCACTTCGTGCCCGTGCGGCTGTGCCCGTCGAGGTAGTGCGACCAGAATTCGTCGTAGGTTTTGAAGTCGCGCGCGGTCGCGCCGGTCGCCCGCGTCTTTGTCGCTTCGTCCATCGTCGTCGCCTCCGCTCCGATCCCGTCGCCGGAGTTTCGTCAAGCGCCCTGCGAGAAGAGGCGCTGGTAGTCTTCGGCGCGCGCGGGCTCGACGCGCGCCAGTTGTAGATTCTCTTCGACGTGAGAGGTGCGGCTCATGCCGACGAGCGCGGTCGTGACGCCGGGCGTGGAGCGCACGAACTGGATCGCCGTGAGCGCGTCCGACGCGAGCGAGCCGAGCGGCTCGCGGATCGCTTCGGGGAGATCGCGCGCGACCTTGCCCTGCATGATCGAGGCGCTGGCGACGACCGTCACGCCCAGAGCGCGCGCCGCTTCGAGCAGCGAGACGTGCGCGCCGCGGAAAGGTTGGCTGTCGAGCGTCAGGGCTTCGGGCATCGCGAGGTTGAAGGGGAGCTGGGCGAAGCGGAAGTGATGATTGTCGCCGCCCGCCTCGCGCGCGATCTCCGTCATGCGTTCGAGCGAGTGGTAGTTCTTAGCGTCAGGTGCGACGCGGAAGCCCTGCCAAGTGGCGACGCCGTAAGCTCTGATCTTGCCCTCGGCGACGCTGCGCTCCAACTGCCCGAACGCCGCGCGCAGACGCCGCTCGAACTCCTCGCGCGGGACGACGCCGAGCTGCGTCTCCGGGTTGTGTATGTAGTAAACGTCAACCGCCGCGACAGCCATGTTCCGCAGCGACTGATCGATCTGGTTGGCGAGGTAGCGCGGCGTCATGCAGTGGCTGCCCGCGACGATGTCGGAGAACTCTAGGACGCCCTCACGGACGAAAGTCTCCTCGACGTAGGCGCGCACGGCAGCTTGTCCGCGCGGCGGTTCCGCGTCGAACGGCAAGTAGCCGCCCTTCGTGCAGACGACTAGCTCGTCGCGCCGCGCCGCGCCCTCTCCGATCATCTTAGCGAGCGCCGCGCCGATTGCGCGTTCGCTGCGCTGGAAGCGGTAGTTGGCGGCGGTGTCTATGACGTTCGCGCCGAGCGCGACGGCGCGTCTGATCGCCTCACTGTAACGGCGATCCGTCTCCTCGTCCCACTGCCCCAAGTAAGTGCCGACGCCGACCGACGAGAGCCACAGGTCTTGCTCGTGCCGGAAGTGCTCGACGACCGCCGCGCCGTCGCCGGCCAGCCGGTCGCGGTAGCGCGCCGTGCCCTCGTCGGTGGCGTAGCCTTCGATGCTCATCTGGTCGTCGCCCACGCGAACTCCCGAAGAGCGCGCGCCGCCGCAGCAGGTAGTGAATCAACGCGGCGAGCGCGAGGTTGAAGATCGTGCCCATCAAGGTGAGCATGATCCAGACGAAGCGGATCATGCCGTCGAGCAGGATGAGCATGCTCGGCTTACTGTTCAACGACTCGACGCACGGGACGCCGAAGACGACGAGCGCGAAGAGCGCCGGGACGAGGACGCCGACCT
>JAIVGV010000232.1 GCA_020201365.1 Acidobacteriota bacterium | reverse complement strand
GTCGTTAGTCCACGTCGCGCTGCCCGAGGTGGGGAGCGCGTTGAAGTTCTGCGTGACGGCGACGCCGATGGTGTTAAGCGAGACGCCGCCCGCCGCATGAACCGTCCGGCTAAATCTGTTCATCAGCGGCAGTACGAGAAGAGACGCGAGCGCGACGGCGACGAGAGCGCGCGGGAAAAGTCTGGCGGCTGCGGGGGCGTGGGTCGGTCTATTGAGCATGGGGGGTTCCTTTTAGTCTTATAGATTCCCGCTCGCGCGGGTCGAAGTGGCGGGGCGCGTGAAGGCGACGCCCCGCCCGCTTAATTTGCGACCCGCTTGATCCCCCGTGAAGTAAAAACCCTTCGCGCCTCTCGGACGCGAGCGCAGTCCGCCGCACGCCTTTAGACGTTCGACGCGACGGCTCCCTCAACTTCTGCGCGCGCGCCCGACTCTTCGAGCGCCGGGCGGACGAAGCCTTTGCTGACGAGGTAGGCGAGCACCTGCTCGGCGTTCTGCTCCGCCGTGCGCCCGACCGTGTCGAGCACGATCTCGGCGTTCAGCGGCTCCTCGTAAGGATCGTCAACGCCCGTGAAGTTCTTGATCTTGCCCTCGCGCGCCTGCCGGTACATCCCCTTCGCGTCGCGCGACTCGCACACTTCGAGCGGCGTGTCCACGAACACTTCGACGAAGCGGTCGCCGCCGACCAGAGCGCGGCACTCGTTGCGCGTCGCGCGGTAGGGGCTCACCGCCGCGCACATCACCGCGCCGCCGTGGCGCGCGATCTCGGCGGCGACGAAGCCGATGCGGCGGATGTTCGTGTCGCGATCCTCTTTGCTGAAGCCCAAGCCTTTGGAGAGGTTCGTCCGCACCACGTCGCCGTCCAGGACGGTCACGCGCCGCCCGTGCTCCATCAGCTTGACGGCGAGAATCTCGGCGGTCGTTGACTTGCCCGCGCCGGAGAGCCCCGTGAACCACAGGCAGAAGCCCTGCTCGTGGCGCGGCGGGTGCGCCTCGGCGAGTATCGTCGCCACTTCGGGGCGCGTGAACCACTGCGGCAACTGCCGCCCGCGCTGCAAGTACTGCTCGCGCACCTCCGTCCCCGAAATCGAAGCCGTGCGCTTGCCTTCCGGGATGCGCGAAGACTCCTCGTAGCGATCCTCTTCGGGGATGTAGAGCAGCTCCGAGAAAGGCATCGGCTTGACGCCCGTCTCCTCCGCGTGGCGCGCGACGAGAGCTTGCGCGTCGTAAGCGCCGTAGAAGGGGCGATCCTGCGAGTCCCTGCCGGGGCTCGCGTGGTCGCGCCCGACGATGAGGTGGTTCGCGCCGAAGTTGCGGCGGATGACGGCGTGCCACAGCGCCTCGCGCGGTCCCGCCATGCGCATCGCCAGCGGGAGCAGCGCGAGCATCATGCGGCGGGGATCGTAGTAGCGCTCGGCGAGCACTTTGTAGGAGCGCACGCGCGTGTAATGGTCTATGTCGCCCGGCTTCGTCATGCCGACGACCGGATGCAGCAACAGCGTCCCGCCGACCTCGCGCGCCGCCCGCGCGGTCAACTCCTCGTGCGCGCGGTGCAAGGGGTTTCGCGTCTGGAAGGCGACGACGTTCGCGCGACCGAGCGCGGCGAGACGGTCGCGCACCTGCGCCGGCGTGAGGCGCAAACGTTTGAAGTCGTAGTAGCGCGGGAGCTGTACGACGCTGAGAGCGCCGGAGACGCACAGCTCGCCCCAGGAGTTCATCTCGGCGACCGTCGGGTGGCGCAAGTCTTCCGTGCCGTAGGCGAGCCGCGCCTCGCGCGCCCTGTCCCACTCGTAAACCTCCTCGACGCGCATCACGGCGAGCGGGTTGTTGAACTGGTCAACGAGCGCGATCTCTTCGTCGAGCTTGACCGGATCAGCGCGCCCGACGGTGAGCGTGACGGGCAGCGGGAAGAGCGTGCCGTCGGCGAGGCGCATCTCTTCGAGGACGCGCGCGTAGTCAGCCTCGCCCATGAAGCCGTCGAGCGGCGAGAAGCCGCCCGTCGCCAGCAGCTCCAGGTCGCAGATGTTGCGCGCCGTCAACTGCACGCGCGGCAAAGTCGCCCCGCGCGCGCGCAGCTCCTCGCGCTCGCCTTCCGCCGCGACGAGCGACACCAGGCGCCCGCCGTAGGGCGCGATCAACTTCCCCGTCTCGTTCTGCTCAAGCCCCATCGTGAACTGTCTTTTCCCTTCAGCCCAATGATGACGTCCTAAAACAACCGATCAATTTTCGCGCGCGGCTCACTTCGAGCGACCGACGAGACGGCGCGAGCGCAGCGCCTCGCTCAGGTGGTTCGGGCACGCGAGGTTGAGCACCGTGTTGCTCACGAGCACGAGCAGCTCCTGGTG
>JAIVGV010000552.1 GCA_020201365.1 Acidobacteriota bacterium | reverse complement strand
GGGTTCACGATCTGCACGGGCGGCTACCTCGGCGTGATGGAGGGCGCGAGTCGGGGGGCGCACGAGCGCGGCGGGCGCGTGCTGGGCATCACGATGAACCAGTTTAAGAAGGAGCCGAACAGGTATCTGACGGACAAGGTGGCGTCGGCGCACTTCTACGAGCGCCTGCAGCACCTCATCACGCGCTCGGTCGGCTTCATCGCCGTACGCGGCGGGATGGGGACGGTGACGGAGCTGTCGCTCGTCTGGAACAAGATGCAGACGCGCGTCATCGAGCCGCGACCGCTGGTGCTGCTCGGCGACTGCTGGCGCGCGGTCGTCGAGTGCTGGCAAAAATATCTGGTCGTGGGCGACGAGGACGTGGCGCTTTTAGACTTCGCGGAGACGGCGGACGAAGCGGTGCGAATCATCATCGAGAGATCGGAAGGAGTCACGTTATGAACTGTCCGGGCTGCGGCGCGCAGCTTCTAGCAGACGCGCAGTTCTGCGGCGAGTGCGGCACGCGCGTCGTCGCGCAGCAGAGCCCACAGGCGAGCGCACCGCAGGCACAGCAGCCCGCGGCGCAGCCGAACGTCGGCGCTGGTTACCAGCAGGCGGGCGACGCGGGATATCAGCAAGCCGGCGGCGCGAGCTACCAACAAGCGGCAGGCTCGTCCCAGTCGTCGGGCGGCGCGCGAGCGGGCGGCATCAACATTGACGACGACGGGCGCGGCACGGGGCGCGGCTACACCTACGAGATACTGCACCAGCCGGCGTTCTCGCTCGCCGTCGTGCGCCTGCAAGCCGAGCAGTCAATCATGGCGGAGGCGGGCGCGATGGTCTCGATGTCCGCGAACGTCGAGCTACAGTCGCAGATGAAGGGCGGCATCTTCGGCGCGTTGAAGCGCGCGGCGGGCGGCGAGTCGGCATTCGTCTCGACGTTCACGGCGCGCGGGGGCGCGGGCGAGGTCACGTTCGCGCCCGGCGGTCCCGGCGACATCGCGGCGATTGAGATGGCGAACCAGCTCTTCTACGTGCAGTCGAGTTCGTATCTGGCGGGCGACTCGTCGCTCGTCGTGGATACGAAGTGGGGCGGCGCGAAGTCTTTCTTCGGCGGCGAGGGTCTGTTCGTGCTTCAAGTGACGGGGACGGGGCTGCTGCTCGTCTCCTCCTTCGGCGCGATCCACCGCAAGCGCCTCGCGCCGGGCGAGCGCTACGTCGTTGACACGGGACACTTGGTCGCTTGGGAGGGGACGACGAACTACACCCTGCGCAAAGCCGCGTCCGGCTTCTTCCGCAGCATGGTGAGCGGCGAAGGGATCGTCGCGGAGTTCACGGGACCCGGCGAGATTCTCATCCAGACGCGCAACCTCGCCGCGTTCGCCGGACTGCTCAAGCCGTTCTTCCCGACGCAGTCGGGCGGCGGAGGCGGCGGAAGTTTCAACATCAACCTCGGAGGATGAAAACAAGCTGTTAGCGATTAGCCGTTAGCTTTTAGCCGGCAGGGAATGTTTGGCTGGCAGCCAAAGGCTGACCGCTAATCGCTCTTCATCATGGCGACCTTAATCGAACAGCCCGAGGGCGCCGTCGTCGGACACCCGCCCGGCGGGGGCAGGCGCGTGAGTGTCATCGGCGTGCCGCTCGGCTTCGGCGCGGGGCTGGCGGGCGTTGACTTGGGTCCCGCCGCGATGCGCGTCGCGCGACTCACGCAGAGGATCGCGCAGCTCGGCTACGAAGTGCGCGATCTCGGCGACATGCGCGTCGAGCAGCCGCGCCAGCCGACTCCGCCGAATGTGAAGGCGAGGTACGTCGAAGAGATCGCGGCGGCGTGCGAGACGCTCGCTTCACAGGTTGAGCAGGTCTTGCGCGCTGGCGAGCTGCCCGTCGTGCTCGGCGGGGATCATTCAATCGCCGCCGGCTCGGTCGCGGGCGTCGCCGCTGTCGCGCGCGAGCGCGGGCGTCAGATCGGCATCATCTGGTTCGACGCGCACGCCGACATGAACACGCCGGAGACGACGCCTTCGAGATTGACGAGCGCGGGATGAGCGCCGTGATGGACGAAGCCATCGAGATCGCGCGGCGCGGCACGGGCGGATACCACGTCACGCTCGACGTGGACGCGCTCGATCCCATCGTCGCGCCCGGCTCCGGCACGGTCGTGCGCGGCGGCTTGACCTACCGCGAGGCGCACCTCGCGATGGAGAAGATCGCCGAGGCGGGCGGCATGACCTCGCTCGAAGTCGTCGAGATCAACACCGCGCTCGACAGCAACAACCGCACGGCGGAACTCGGCGTCGAGCTGATTTTGTCGGCGCTCGGCAAAACGATTCTTTGAATAAGCCCGGAGTCTGGTGTCTCGAGTCCCGGAGTCGAAGGCGAGAGCCTTCGGCTTCCGGCTCCAGACCCTTAAGACTCCAGACCCCAGACTCTTTGGAGTTGAAGTTGGCTGACAAGATCAAAATCGGCGTCGTCTTCGGCGGTCGCTCGGGCGAGCACGAGGTGTCCGTGCGCTCGGCGCGCTCGGTGATTGACGCGATCGATCGGGAGAGGTACGAAGTCGTCCCGCTCGCGATCACGAAGGAGGGTCGTTGGCTGTCGCCCGCCGCGTCAGTCGCGCTGCTGCCGCCCGAGACGGCCCGCCGCGTGCCGGAGAAGATGAGCGCGAGGAGGGAGGCGCTGACGGTCGTCGGCGATCCGTCGCGGGCGGGGCTCGTCGTGCTCGACGCGGACGGGCGGCACTCGCCCTCGCTCCCGCTCGACGTGATCTTTCCCGTGCTCCACGGAACTTACGGCGAGGACGGGACGATTCAGGGCTTGTTCGAGATGGCGGGCGTCCCTTACGTCGGCTGCGGCGTGCTCGCGTCGGCGACGGGCATGGACAAGGTCACGATGAAGGCGCTCTTCCGTGAAGCCGGGCTGCCCGTCTGCCGCTACGTCTGGTTTCTGCGCTCCGAGTGGGAGCGCGACGCGGCGAAACTCTCGCGTCGCGTCGCGCGCGAGCTGGGCTTTCCGGTCTTCGTCAAGCCCGCGAACCTCGGCTCGTCGGTCGGCGTCTCCAGAGCGACTGATCGCGAGTCGCTCGCGCGCGCCGTCGAGCTGGCCGCGCGCTACGACCGCAAGGTGATCGTCGAAGAGGGCTTGGACGCGCGCGAGATCGAGTGCGCGGTGCTGGGGAACGAAGAGGCTGAGGCGAGCCTGCCGGGCGAGTACGTCGTCCACGACGAGAGCGCGCGGTTCCTTGACTACACGGAGAAGTATTCGAGCACGGGTCACGTCGAGTTCGTCGTGCCCGCGCCGCTCACGAAGGCGCAGACGCGACGTGTGCGGCGCACGGCGGTCGAGGCTTTCAAGTCGCTCGACTGCGCTGGGCTCGCGCGCGTTGACGTCTTCCTGCGCCGCGACACGAAAGAGATC
>JAIVGV010000338.1 GCA_020201365.1 Acidobacteriota bacterium | reverse complement strand
ACCCGCGCGTCTTCGTGCCCGCGGTCTTCGCGGCGGTCGCGCTGCTCTTCGTCAGCAACGCGCCGTTCCACGCGATCCTTCTGGGGAGCGTCTCCCCGCGCGTGCGCGCGATGGCGGTCGCGCTCAACATCGTCGTCATACACGCCTGCGGCGACGCCGTCTCGCGCGCGCTGGTCGGCGTGCTCTCGGACGACTTGCGCGCCGGTCGCTTCGCCGCGCTCACCTCTTTCGCCGCGCTCATCGGCATCGACTCCGCGCGCGAGCACCTCTCGACCGCGCTCCTCGTCGCGCCCTTCGCGCTCATCGTCTCGACATCCTTCTTCTTCTTCGGCGCGCGGGCGCGAAGGCGCTAAGAGAGTCCGAGCTCGCCGGCAGGTTTTTGTGAAGGGGCTTTTACGAAGCGGATTTGCGTCGCGGCTCGCGCGCGGCGGCGGCGCGTTCGAGGCAGGCGTGCGAGCAGTAGACCACCGCGGGGTTGTGGCGCGAGACGGCGCGCGAGGCTGGCAGCCACGTGCCGCAGGTCGAGCAGCGCACGAGCGTCTCGCCCGCGCGGCTCGCGCGACGAGGCGGCGCGCCGGCGGCGAGGTTTCGCGCGTCGCGGACGAAGCCGAGGACGCGGCGGGCGGTCGCGAGGTAGGGGCGCACGCGCACGTAGATGAAGGCTGCGACGAAGGCGAGAATCGTTAGGATGAGCAGGTATTTCATGCGTCGCGGTCGGCGCGATTCATCCTCGCGCGTGCCCTCACAGGTTCGTCGTCATCGCGGCTTCGGCGTCGCTCACTTGCCGCCCTGCGCGTTCTTCGCCTGCGCGAGTTGCGCGCGGAGGTTGGCGAGCTTGTTGTTGTTCGGGTTCACCTTCTCAAGCTCGCCGATGCGCTGCTCCGCCTCGCGCAGCGCGCCCGCGGCGATGAGCGCCGATGAGATGTTCTGGAGAGCCATCTCGTGGCGCGGGTCTTTGGCGAGCGTCTTGCGGTACTCGGCGATGGCGCGCTGCGGATCGGAGGGCGAGGCGAAGTAGTAGGTCATGCCGAGGAGCGTGTGTGCGTCCGAGTCGTCGGGCTTGAGCTCGACGGCGCGCTGGTAGTAGGCGCGAGCGTCCGCGTAGCGATGCGCGTCGCCGTCCTGCGCGAGCGCGAAGTTGGCGTTGCCGAGGAGCAGGAGGGTTTGGAAGTTCTTCGGGTCTGCTGCTTCGGCGCGCGTTAGCAGGCGGATCGCTTCGGGCATGAGCGCCGGGGCGTTCTGCGCGAGCGAGTACATGTACACGCCCTTCCCGACCTTCTGCTGGTAGTCGCCGTCGTCCGAGCGCGCGTCCGCTTTGGCGATGAGGTCGCGTATCTCCTGCTCGGAGGGCATCTGCTGTTGCGCGCCGCCGGAGGCGGACGACGACGGCGCGACGTTGCGCGCGTCGTTTGGCGACTGCTGCTGCTGTTGCGGGGAAGACTTGGCGCGCGTGAGCTCGGCGCGGAGGTTGTCGAGTTCCTTACGGTTGGCGGAGTTGGCGAAGTAGAAGCCCGCGAGCGCGCCGACGGCGAGACCGATCACGGCGTAGAGAATCTTCTGTCCCGTCACGAGTGAGCCTTTCGCGCGCGTTGGAGAGCGACGCGGGTGAGTTTAGCAGACCGAAGGGCGATAAGCGACGCGCGCGCCTCGGTCTCCGTTCGCGGCGGGCGGAGACGGTCGTCGCGGGCGGGAAGCGTCGGCGCGCGAGAAAGTTTTTTACTGGGCGCGGCGGTTAAGACCCGTTGTCGGAGTCGCCGGGATCGCGAGAGCCGCCGCCCGCCGAAGACGGGGGGAGGTCGCCGCTGCGTCGGCGTTCGGGCGGATCGGTCGCGCGGCGGCGCGGGACGGAACTCGTCGTGCGGCGATCAATCATGCCGGGCGGGAGCTGCTTGCCGTGGACGGCTTCCGAGAGGATGCGCGTGATCTCCTGCGAGAGCGTGCGGTGCTCGGCGGCGGCTCGCCGCTGCAAAGTCTCTTTGAGATCGCGCGGGACGTAGGCGCCGATGAAGACCCCTTTGCGGTTGACCATGCGTTCGTCTTGCCTTCCTCGTCGAGCGGAGTGGAACGAGCTTAAGTAAAACCGAAACGCCCGCGGGGTTCGCGGTAAAGATTCGCTTGATGAGGGCAGGTCTGTAAGCCGAATTCTGTCCCCCGATCTTTCGAACGGGGCGGCGATCATTCATCTAGCCCGGCTGTTGCCAGACGGGTCGAGCGACCTACCCGGAGGTCGTAGCGCGTCTCTTTCAAGACGCGGCTTCGGGCGGGCAGCCCTGTGTGACGCCTCCCTATTTGGTCTTGCACCGCGAGGAGTTTACCTAGCCGCGCCGTGTCACCACGCGCGCTGGTCGGCTCTTACCCGACCGTTTCACCCATCACCCGCTGCGACCCGGAAGCCGCCCGCTGGCTGGTCTCTTCTCTGTTGCACTTGTCGTCACGCTTTCGCGAGCGACGACCCGAAAGCCGCCAAACTCGCGCGCGCGCCCCGCCGTTAGCGGGCTCGCTGCCCTGCGGTGTTCGGACTTTCCTCCCCTCCCCGCCGAAACGGGTAGCGGCGACCGCCCGACCTGCCCTCATGCAAGTCCCGTTGATTATAGCAAACCATCGTTGAACAGGCACACGCTCATTTCCGTAATAACGTGAGGGGCGCCTGATCTGTAATTTGCTGCCCAAAATTTTTTGGGACGGGACAAACAATTTGATGCGCCCGCGCCGTGCTTAGGCGAGGGCGCGCGGACGACGAGGAGGCTTGCGTTGGTGCTACGAAGGGCTTGGGTCGAGCGCGAGTTCGTTTTGACGGGGCTGCCCCCGTGGATGCTGCCGAACGTCATCGAGCGGCTGCGCGGCACGCCCGCGCGCGTCGAAGAGTTAACGCGCGGACTCCCGCCCGATTTGCTCACGCGGCGCGAAGGCTCGCGCTGGTCGATCCAGGAGCAGGTCGGACACCTACACGATCTCGGCTGGCTCGATCTCTCGCGGTTCGAAGATTTCTCGAACGCGCGCGAGACGCTGACCGCCGCCGACATGCAGAACCGCAAGACCCACGAGGCGAACCACAACGCGCGCCCGTTCGCGGAACTGCTCGCGGACTTCCGACGCGAGCGCACGGAGTTCGTCCGCCGCCTCGAAACGCTCGACGACGAGACCGCCGCGCGCACCGCGCTCCACCCGCGGCTCAAGCAAACGATGAGCGTCGCCGACTTCGCCTTCTTCGTCGCGGAGCATGACGATCACCACGTCGCGGCGATCTCCGAGTTGATCCGAAAGTTCAAACGATGAAGGAAGAACGCGGGGCGGCGGACGGAAGACGATCAGCCTTCCGTCCACCGTTCACCCTGCCGACTCCATCGTTTCCCTCATCAGCCGAAGTATTTGAATCCGACGCGCAAGCCTTCGAGGGCGGCGGCGGGGACGGTTGAGATGAGCGCCCAGGTGAGCACGGCGTGCGAGAGGGCGAGGGCGAAGAGGTTGGGCGCGCGCTGGTAGGCGTGAGCCCAGCCGAGCCCCGCGAGGAAGGTCGCGGCGGCGAGCCAAGGGTTCGGCAGGTGCAGCAGCGCGAAGACGAGCGCGGTTAAAAGTATGCTGCGCCACCCCGCGCCGAAGATGATTTGCGCGCGCCGGTTGATGAAGCCTTGCAGCGCATACTGCTGCAAGAGCCCCCACACGACGCCCCACACGGCGTAGCCCGCGAGCGTCGAGCCGCCGCGCCCGCCGAAGAGGCTGAAGCGACCGCCGAACCAGAGCCAGCCGCAGGCGGCGAGCACGACCATCGATGCGAGCATCATCGGCGCGAGCGCGACGAGCGCGCGCCCGAAGTTGTCGAAGCGCCAGCCGAGATCGCGCAAGGATTCGCCGCGCCCGCCGTGCGAGTAGATCATCAGCGCGACGGCGAGCCCGACCGGCACGGCGAGCCACAGCCGACTGACCCCGCCGAGCGCCAGCACGCCCCACGCCGCGACGACGACCGACGCCGCGACCGACGCGATCTCCCACGCCGCGAGCGCGCGCGACTCGGCGTCTCCGAGCTGTCCGACGCTTCCGCTCATCGCCCCTCAGCTACCTGAAACCGCATCGGCTTGCCGATCTCGACGAGCGCCTTGCGCTCCAAGTCCGCGCCCTCGTGAACGGCGAAGACGCGCGCCTCGTGCTCGCCGGGCAGAAGCGGCGGCGTCTGGAAGACGAAGCCGTGCTCGGCGCTCGCGGCGCGGCGCGCTTCGAGCACGTCGGCGCGCGCCGCGTCGGCGCGCCGTCGCGCGACGAACTGACCGTCAAGGTAGAGCTCGACCTCGGGCTGCGCCGCCGGGCGATCCGCGTCGGCGACCCAGCCCGCGATCTCGCGCGCGTCCGCCGCGTCGAGCGAGCCGCGCAGGCGCGGGTTGAAGTGTGCGTAGGAGAAGTGAGCGACGAGCGCGACGACGAAGAGCGTCTCGGCGAGCGACTTCGCGACGAGGAAGCGCGAGAGGCGTGCGCCCGCGCGCGCGCTAAGACGCGGCGAGGCGTGCGTGAGACTTTCCGCGTCGCGTCGCCGCGTCTCAAGGTCGCCGGTCGTCAAGGCTTCCGCTTTCGTCTCGGCGCGCGTCGCTACTGGTTCTGGTAGGTGTTGCCGTTCGCGTCCTGATAGACCCACGTGCGCGTCGTGGTGATCGTGCCGCCCGCCGCGAGGTCTGGGCGCAGCTTGACGGTGACGAGGAGCACGGCGGTGTCGCCGGGCGCGAGTTCGTTGACCTTCCAGACGACGCGCTGACCGCCGCCCGCAGTCGCGTCGGTCGTGACGTGCGGGTTCGTGTCCACGAGCGCGAGCGCGGCGGGCAGGCTCTCGGTGACGGTGATGTTCTTGGCGAGGCCGCCGCCGTCGTTGACGAGCACGAGCCGGTAGAAGCTCACGTCGCCGGGCGCGCTCTCGTCCGTCACCTGCTCGGTTCTAACGCGCACGCGCGGCGTGGCGACGGTCAAGACGGTCGTCGCCTCGCTCGCGGCGCGGTTGCTCTGCGCGGCGCGCGCGACCAAGTTGTAGGCGAACTGCTGGCGGTCGGGCGTCGTGCGCGGCACTTCGACGCGCAGCAGCAGCGGGAACTGACCGCCGCGCGGATCGAGCGCCGTCGTCTGCGTCACGGCGGGCTCATTGTCCTGGTGCTGACCGTCGCCGTTCGTGTCGGCGTAGATCGTCGCGGTCGGCGCGCCCGGCGCGGTGATCCTGAGCTCGTAAGACTCGGGGTAGTTGCCGGGGTTGCGCACGACGAAAGGCAAATACATCACGTCGCCCGGCGTCGCGGTCAGACCCGCGGTGACGGCTTCGATGCGAGCGCGCGGGACGCGACCGACGTTGATCGTCGGACCGTCGAAGTTCGAAGGCACGGGCAGGCTCTTCGTGCGCATGATGCCGCGCCCGACCGTGCGGTTGGCGGCGAGCGCGTCCGCGACGGCGCGCAGCGTCACCTTGATGTCGCGCGTGCCGTTCGAGGCGAGATCGCCGAGACTCCAGACGGCTGTGCGCGAGGCGCTGTCGTAGAAGAGCGGGAGCGGATCGGCGTTCACGAGCTCGAAGTCCGGGCTGAAGACGAAATCCGCCCGCGCGCTCTCGGCTGACGCGCTGCCGCGGTTGCGCACCGAGATCGTCTGCGTGAAGGTCTCGCCCGGCTGCACCGAGTCGCGCCCGACGGCGGACGTGCCCGCGAGCGCGGCGGCGACGACCATCATCGAGGCGTCCTCGAACTTGCTCACCTGGAAGTCCGCCTGCGAAGCGGCGCGCACGATGAAGCGGCGCTGCATCCCGTCGGTCGCCGTCTCGGGCACGCGGACGTTTAAGAGCACGTCGAGCGTCTGACCGCGCGTGAGCACGGGCGTGACGAGGATCGGCAGACCCGAATCCTGACCGCCCGAGGCGAGGCTGAAGGTGGGCTGGAACTCGGCGGGCAGATCCGTCTCGAGGCGGAACTGATCCTCCTTGTTGCCCGCGTTCGTCACGGTCAGCGGAAGCTGCACGCTCTGTCCGGGCGACGCGGCAAGCGCCGCGCGACGAAGCGCGAGCGACAGATTCGGAACCTGCTTGACGGTGAACGCCGCGCCGCCCTGCTCGCCCGGCGCCGCGTTCGTCACGGGCGCGCTCGAACTCGCCGAGACCGAAGGCTCGGCGCGCGAGGGCGCGGGCGAAGGCTGAGGCGTGGAGGCGACGGGCGGCGTGTTGCGCGCGATCTCTGTGCGACGCGGCGTCGGCTGCGGGGCGGCGGCGCGCTGCGTCGGCGTCGGGCGCGGCAGCGGCGTCGGTCTCGGAGTCGGCTGGCTCGCGGCTGTCTGCGCGCCCGTCGTGCTCGTCGTCGCGGGCGGATTGTTCGCCGCCGTCTGCTGCGCGCCCATTGCCGCGCTCTGCTGCGCGCCGCGCGTGGAACGCGGGCGGCGACCGTAGCCGCGTCGCGCGGGCGAGCTTTGCGCGGACGGCGTGGCTGTCGGCGCGGGGGCGTTCGATCCGGCGGCGCCCGCCGTCTCGGTCGGGCGCGCTTCGGAGACGAGAGACGGCGCGCGCGAAGGCGTCGGCGTCGGCGCGGGCGTGCGCCTGCGCGCGGCGGACTGATCCGTGATCGTGGCGACGCGGCGCGGCGTCGGCGAGGGAGTGGGCGTCGCCCGCGTCCTCGGCGCGACGTTCGCCGCGACCTGCGTGGGCGCGGACTGCTGCGGGGCGGGGCGGACGCCTTCGCTCCCGCGTCGCGCGCTCTCGCGCCGCGCGGCTTGCAGCTCGCCGTCGTAGATTTCGACGAACGGCGTGTCCTTGATGTTGCGCAACTGCTGCGCGACCTGCTCGGCTTCCGGCAGCCGGTTGAGCGCGATGTAGGAGCGACCGAGCCAGAGCAGCGTGAGATCGTAGATGATGCTGTTCGGGTAAGTCTTCAGGAAGTCTTTGAAGACGCCGGACGCCTGCTCGTAACGACCGTCGTTGTAGAGCCTCTGCCCGCGCGTGAACATCGCCTGCTCGGCGTCGGACGGCGTGTCCTCCTGCTGCGCCGAGGCGCGCGGCGAGAGCGTGACGGCGGAGACGGCTGGCGCGAGCGGCGCGCACGCGAAGAGCGCGCAGAGGATGAGTGCGCTGAGTTTCGAGGGGGTCATGCGAATCGAGTGCCTCCGAGCGCGGCGCGGGTCGAAGCCTTGTGCCGCACGCACCAAAATTTTAAAGCGAACTGGAACGATCCGGGATGTGTGGCGAGCGCGGATTCAGCACGCGCGCGCAAATATACAACCTTAACAGGCGGCGAACAAGACGCGCGCGAGACGCCGCGCGACCGGGAGACTTAACTTTTTCAGCGGCGGCGACCGACTTCGATCCGGTCGCCCGGCTGGATGCGCGGATCGGGCACCTTGCCGTCCTCGATCTCCTGGAGCACGTACTCGACGGGCACGAGCCGACCGTCCGCGCCCTGCCGCGAGACGACGACGACAGTGCGCTTGCCCGCCGCGCGCGTCACGCCCCCGGCGGCGAGGATCGCTTGGGTGAGCGTGATCCCCGTGTGGTAGTCCTTCTGCCCCGCCGCGTTGATCTCCCCGGCGATGTAGTAGAACTCCTGCGGTCGCGGCTGGACGGTGATCACGTCGCCGTTCGAGACGAGCTCGTTGAGCGCCGCCGGGTCTGAGAGATCGAGCGTGCGCGTGCGACCCGTCGCGCGCGAGACGACGACGACGCGCCCGGCGTCGGGTCGCGGCAAAGCCTGCGCGAAGACGACGTAGAGCGGCACGGCTTCGCGCTGCAAGGCCTTCTGCCCCGGCTGATCCACGAGCCCGCTCACCATGACGGTGTGGCTCGCGTAGTCGCGCACGCCGATCTGGAATTGCGCGCGGTCGAAGATGCCGCGCCGCTTGAGCGCGGCGGAGAGGCGCGCGCCGATCTCGTCGGTCGTCAGCCCCAGGACGGCGACGGGCTCCCCGGCGAGCGGGTAGTCAATCGTCCCGTTGGCGAGCACGGTGAAGAGCGTGATGTCTCTCGACATGCCGCCGACGAGCCTGATGTCGAGGATGTCGCCCGCGCCGACGCGGTAGATCGCGGAAGGCGGCACGGCGACGCTCGACGCGGCGTTCGCCGGGCTGTTCGCCGCCTGCGTCGCGGGCACGTCCGCCTTGAGCGGCTGCGGCGACTCGTACGTGGGAGGCGGCGGGAGCGCGCCCATCGAAGGCAGGGTGTTGGCGGGCGCGGCTTGCGTCGCCGGATCGGGCTTCGCGTCGCTCGTGCCGCTCGAAGCGGTCTTCTCGCCGAGCGGCGTCGCGGCTGCGGCGGTCGAAGGAGTGGTCGTGGCGGTTGACGGCGTTGGCGACGCGGCGGCGGGTGACGGGGAGGCGGCGGGAGTCGTCGTCGAGGCGTTCGAGGTCGGTGATGAAGCGGAAGGAGACGAGGCGGCGTTAGCGCTCGTGTGGTCGAGCTTCGCGTCGCTGGTCGTCTTCTTCGTCTCGGTCTTGTTCGCCTCGGTCTTGGGCGCGGACTTGTCGGCGCTCTTCGCGTCCGTCTTCTCGACCGCGTTCTTCGCCGCGTCGGTCGCCGCGCGCTCGTCCTCGACGGGACCGACGCGCTGCGCGCGTGCAGCC
>JAIVGV010000337.1 GCA_020201365.1 Acidobacteriota bacterium | reverse complement strand
ACCTCGCGCTGATGTCGCTCGTCGGCGAGGGCGACGAGGTGCTGCTGCCCGACCCGGGCTTCGTCGCCTACCCCGTGATCGTCCGCATGGCGGGCGGCACGCCCGTCTTCTACAAGCTCCCCGCGTCGAAAGATTTTTCGTTCGACGCCGAAGACTTCCGACGCAAGCTCACGCCGCGCACGAAGGTCGTCATCGTCATCAGCCCCTCGAACCCGACGGGGCGCGTGCTCTCGCGCGACGAACTCGCCGAGATGGCGGACGCGCTGCGAGAGGCGAACGCGCGCGTCATCAGCGACGAGATTTACCGCGAGCTTTACTACACGCCGGAGCGACCGGCTTCGATCTCCGAGTTCTACCCGGAGCGCACCGTCGTCGTCAGCGGTCTCTCGAAATCAATGAGCATGACGGGCTGGCGCTTGGGCTGGCTCTGCGGCGAGGAGCCGGTCGTGCGTGTCGCGCTCGTCCTGCACGGCTACGTCACCACCTGCGCCTCAGCCGTCTCGCAGAAAGCCGCGCTCAAGGCTTGGACTGACGAAGCCGCGCGCGCACGCGACGCGATCCGTCAAACTTTCAAAGAGCGACGCGACTTCCTGCTCTCGCAGATCGCCGCGCGCCTACGATTGCGCGCCGTCGCGCCCGACGGGGCTTTCTACACGATGCTCGACACGAGCGCGCACGGCACGTCCGCCGAGGTCGCCGAGAAACTCCTCGCCGCGCGCGTCATCACCGTCCCCGGCGGCGCGTTCGGCGCGGAGGCGGAAGGCTTCACCCGCATCTCCTTCTGCGCCGACAAGCCCGCACTCGAAGAGGGCGTGAAGCGCATCGCCGAAGCCTTAAAGTAAGATGACTAGGCAACGCTACATCCGATCTTTGTTAGCGACTATCTTTCTGTCGCTCTTCTGCGCTCCGGCTTCCAGCCAAGGATCGGACGGCGCAACGAAGGCAAGTAAGGAGAGCCCGAAGCTCGCCGTCCATGCCGGGCGTTACTCTAACTACCAATACGGTTTCAGGTTTCGCATACCCAAAGGAATGCGCGGCACGTCCGCCCCTCCGCCGCTCCCGCAACACGGATTGACGATCAAACTATCGAAGGGTTCAGACTCATCTGCTCAGATCGTCGCGTTCGCGTTCTACGACGGACTCGAATGGTCATCGCTTCAAGGCGCGGTCAAAGCTGAATTGGCTCAAGCTAAGAAAGACTCGTCGGAGTTTGTGCTGCGCCGACGCGGTAGATTTCGCTTGGGAAGTCTGCGCGCCGCCCGCCTTTATTACGAATCGAAGGATCGAGATTCAGGCGCGGTTGACGCGACCGAGCTGGTCGTCGCTTACAAATCCGCCCCGGAAGGCGACGCGCCTATTGTTTACGAGCTGTGGCTTGAGACGACGCCCGCGCGCTACCCTAAAGACAAGAGAACTTTCGATAAGATACTAAGAACGTGGAAAGCGATTCCAATCGAGTGAGCAGGCGGAAAGTTTGAGGTTCTAGAGATGGCAAAACTCCGCGTCGGAATCTTAGGCGCGACGGGGACGGTCGGGCAGCGCTTCATTCAGTTGCTCGAAGAGCACCCGCAGTTCGAGGTGACGGCGCTCGCCGCGTCCGACCGCTCGCGGGGGAAGGCTTACAGCGAGGCGTGCGCGTGGCGTCTGCCGGGGGAGATGCCGGAGGCAGTGCGCGGGATGCGGGTCGTCGCGCCCGAGCCGCCGCTCGATTGCGACGTGATCTTTTCGAGTCTGCCCGGCGGGATGGCGCGCGAGACGGAAGGCGCGTTCGCGCGCGCGGGCTTCCCCGTCATCAGCAACTCGTCCGCCTACCGCATGGACGAGGACGTGCCGCTGCTCATCCCGGAAATCAACCATGAACATTTGCGACTGCTCGACGCGCAGCGCGCCAGAAACACGACATTTGCGACTGCTCGACGCGCAGCGCGCCAGAAACACGAGCGGCGGCTACATCGTCACCAACCCGAACTGCTCGACCATCATGATCGCGCTGGCGCTCGCGCCGCTCGACGCGCGCTTCGGGCTCGATTCGGTCGTCGCGACGACGCTCCAAGCCCTTTCCGGCGCGGGCTATCCGGGCGTTCCGTCGCTCGACGCGACCGACAACGTCGTCCCGTTCATCGAGAACGAGGAGGAGAAGATCGAAGAGGAGACGCAGAAGATTCTCGGAGTGATGAAGGGTGAGCGCGTCGAGCACGCGCCGTTTCGGTTGAGCGCGCAGGTGCACCGCGTCAACGTCACCGAGGGTCACATGGCCGCGCTGCGCGTCAAGCTCTCGCGCCGCGCCAGCGTAGAAGAGCTGAAGGAAGCGTTACGCTCGTTCACGTCGCTCCCGCAAGAGTTGAAACTCCACTCCGCGCCCGCCCGCCCCGTCGTCGTGCGCGAGGAGCGCGACCGGCCGCAGCCGCGCCTCGACCGCGACGCGGGACGCGGCATGACCGTCACGGTCGGTCGCATACGGCCGGATAAAGTTCTCGACTTCCGCCTCGTCGCGCTCTCGCACAACACGATCCGCGGCGCGGCTGGCGCTGCCGTCCTCAACGCGGAACTCCTCGCCGCGCGCGACCTGCTCCCGACGCGCTAACCCGCCGACCTTGCCCCGCGTCGCGCGTAGATCGCGAGCGCGATCAGACAGCAGAGCGTGAGCGCCGAGATGATCGCGCCGTTGCGCGCGGGGGGCGCGCTGTATCGCATCTCTACGCGATGACGCCCCGCGGGCACGGCGACGCCGCGCAGCAGAAAATCTGTCAGGCGAATCCTCTCGCGCTTCCCGTCAACGCTCGCCTCCCACCCCGGATAGAAAATCTCGCTGACGACGAGGAGCGCGGGCTGCGGCGCGTCCGTCTCGACGACGATCCGGTTCGGCTCGTAAGAGGCGACGCGCGACGAAGCGTTCGGCGGGAGAGCGCCGCCGGGGAGTTGCGGCAACTCGGCGGGCGCGTCCTCGACGAGCGCGGTGCGGAGCGGATCGAAGTCGCGCGCGGCGTCGTTCGCGTGAGGCGCGGCTGTGTCGTTCGTCGAAGCGCCGCTGTCGTTCGGCGGCTCGCCTCGTATTCGCCGCAGAGCCTCCTCGCCGTCAACGGAGACGGCCTCAGCGACGAGCCACGCGCGGGGGCAGGAGCGCGCGTTGCGCAGCACGACGACGCCGTCGAACTCCGCGACCCGCTGCCAGCGCGAAGCGTCGAGTCCGCTTTGACCGAGCGGGCGCGTGAGATCGGGGGGCGGATCAGTTTCGCGCGCGCGCAGGTTCGGGAAGGCGACGGCGTGCGTCGCGTTCAAGAGATCGAGGACGTGCGAGCGTGCGGCGAAGAGCGAGAGCGTCGAGTCGGCGTTGCGCGCGGGGTCGCCGGGGGCGTCGCGCGAGGTGAGTGCGTCGGCGCTCACGTCGCCCAGCGCGCGGCTCACGCGCGCGAGCAGCAGCGGCTCGTAGCCGGAGGCGTCCTGCAAGCCGTAGAGCGCGGGCACGTCGAGCGCGTCGAAGCGCGGATCGGCGCTCGTTTCTTCGGTGTCGGAGAAGGCGCGCATATAGACGCGGTTCTCTTCGGGCGCGAACTGTCGGAGGTAGCGCGTGGCGCGCGCCGGTGTGGTGAGTCGCGCGGCGGACTTCGCAGTCCCCTGCCACCACGAGCGGACGAGGACGTAGGGCTCTGCGAACGACGCGAGGACGACGCAGCACGCGAGCAGCGCGCCGCGCCGCGCGCGCGAGGCGACGCAGAGCGCGGCGGCGATTGATGACAGCACGGCGAGGGTGAACGCGAGCTTCCACCACAGATAGTTCGCCTCCGCCGCGTGCTCAGCCGCGCCGTATGGGCGCGAGCGCGCCGCGACGTACCACGCCGCGCCGACGAGCGCGGAGGCGGCGAGAAGAAGAGCCGAGGCGACGGATGCGCGCGCGTCGAACCGTTCGCGCAGGCGCGCGAGTCGCCGCGAGGCGAAGTCGTTGATCGCGTCCCAGCCGTAGGCGGCGAGCACACTGAGCGCGAACGTCCACTCGAAGGCGTGGCGCGAGGGGCGGCGGAAGAGGTTGAAGACGGGGACGCGGTAGAGCAGGCGGTTGAGCGGCGTCGCGTCGCCGAGCATGAGCGCGAAGGCGATGAGCGCGACGGCAGACCAGAAGACGACGCGCGGGTCGCGGAGAGCTTTCCGCCGCGCCGCGAAGGCGACGGCGGCGAGGGCGAGCAGCAGGGCGAGCGGTGTGACGTGGGGCGTCGCGTCGAAGAAGTTGTGGAGCGGGGCGGCGAGTGACCTGAAGAATGTGCGCGGCGTGTAGGCGTACTCGATGAAGAGGTCGTAGCCGAGCGCGCCGCGGACGCTGCGTCGCTGCGCGCGCATCGTCTCCAGAATCTGGAACGCGGAGAGACCGGCGGCGAACGCGACCGCGCCGCAGACGACGGCGAGCGGTCGCCACCTGCGAAGGCGCGCGAGCCGGCCATTCTGCGCGCGCGTCGCGCCGGTCGTCCCGCGCGTGTCGCCGTCGTCGCGCGGCGGGTCGAAGAGCGAGATCGAGAGCGCGTAGGCGAGCGCGATGACGGCGGCGTAGAGGAAATTCTGACCGTGACCGTTAAGCACCGAGAGCGAGTAGGCGACCGACGCGAGCAGCAGGCAGCGCGCGAAGGGGCGGGTGCGCGCTCGCTCGCAGGCTGTGAGCAGGAGCGGCAGCCACGCCAGGGAGTTGCCGGGCGCGCCGATCATGCCGAGGACGTTCGTCATGTAGCCGCCGTAGGCGAAGGTGAGTCCGGCGAGGACGGCGGCGGTGCGGCTGCGACCGACTTGGCGCGCGTAGGCGTAAAGAAAGACGGGCGAGAGGACGAACGGCGCGTAGATGTAGATCTGTTCGGCGAGGTGTGAAGGCAGGACGAGGTAGAGCCAGGTGAGCGGGTAGCCGAGCGCGAGCTGCGTCTGGGCGAGCAGGGGGAAGCCGGAGAAGACGTGCGGCGTCCAGAGCGGCGCGTGCCCCTGACTGATCATGCGCCACGCGGAGGCGCGCAGCGGGTGCATGTAGAAGAAGGCGTCGCCGCCGATGAGGTACTCGCCGCGGAAGATCGCCCAGCCGAAGACGCAGAGGAAGAACGCGACGAAGACGGCGACGGCTGCCGCGTCCCGCGCGCGCTCACTCCTCGACGCGCGAGAAGGCTGCGACTGCGCGGCGCTCCCTTCTTCTCGCAACTCTCTTTTCAAGCGCGTCGCGTCGCCGCGCTAACGGCGCGTCAGCCGTAGAGCGGCTCGCCGTCGTAGATGACCTCCCAGCCGTTGTCGCGGCTGGTGGCGAGGCTGCGGCGGAACCAGCGCAGCGCGTCCGCCGCGTCGTCGTAGGACTTGGCGGCGGGCAGCGGCTGGCGCGGATCTACGCGGACGATGCGACCGCCGTCGTCCGCCGTGCGCAGGCTCAGCAGGGCGAGCATCTCGTGCTTGGCGAGCAGGGCGGTGCGCACCTGCGCCGACTCGTCTTCCTCTTCGTCGTCGGCGTCGAGCGCGAGCTCGTCTTCGTCTTCCGCCGCGCCCTCCTCGTCGAGCAGAAGCTCGTCGCCCGGCTCCTCGCCGAAATCGTCCTCGCCGAACGCCCCGCCGTCGAAGCCTTCGTCGTCCAACTCTTCTTCTCCGAATTTGTATCTCTCGTCCATCATTTACACCCGATTAAACCGGACAGCCCGCCCGCGGCAGGCGATACTGACGTTGCGTCCTCGACGCGACCCGCGCGGCGGCGCTCAGGGGCGTCGGCGCGTGACGCCGCGTCCGCGGCGCGCGCCGCCTCTCGCCGCAGGTCTCTTAGATGACGCGGGCGCGCCGGTCGTCGCCTTCTTCTCGCGCAGCATCTCCGCGACCGCGCCCTGCGGGACGCTCACGGAGAGCGCCACGTCGCGGTCGTTCGCCGTGTTGGTCAGCGTGCGGAGCAGCGTGAGCACGCGCTGGTCGTCCGCCGTGAGCTTGCCGCCGCGCTTCGCGGCGCCGTTGCGAATCTGCGTCTGCGCGAGGCTCACGCCCGTGGCGATGAGACCGCTGAGGGCGCGCGCGCTCTCCGGCGCGTCCGTGCGCAGGACGGTCTGCAAGCCGAATTGCGCCGCCGTCATGCCGAGCGACGCCTGCACGACGCGGATCGAATCAACGAGGCGCCGCGTCTCGTCGTTGACGAGCGGGTTGTCCGCGCCGCCCGCCGCGTTGAGATACTTCGAGACCGACGGCGGCATCTCGCCCGCGAGTGAGACGAGCGCGTCGGCGTCGCGCGTGGCGAGCTCGACGAGATCGTCTTTCACGCGCGGCGCTTCGTGTGAGCGCGCGTCAATCGCCGACGTGACGTAGGCGGGCGTGCCGACGAGCAGCGCGTCCGAGCCGAGCGCGACCGCGGCGATCTCCGATGGCAGCTTCATCGCCGAAGGCTGCGCGGCTGCCGCGTCCGCAGGCTGCGCGCCCGGCGGGTTCTTGTCGCCGCCCTCGAAGTCGAGCGTAAAGATCGTGATCGTCTTCCCGCCGTGCGTCTCGTCGCGGAACTGTCCCTGCCCGGCGATGCGGACGAGCGAGAGCAGGGCGTCGGCGTTAAATCCCCCGCGCACGACGACGCCGAAGTCCGGCGCGGTCGCCGCCTGCCCGCCCGTGAAGCGGAGCCCCGCGACGACGAAGTCAATCTTGCGCACGTCCACGTTCGACTGGTTCAGCAGATCGTTCGCCATCTGGTTGAACTTCGCGGGCGACATCACGGCGGGCAGCGCCTCGTTCGTGATGCGCCGCGCGTTGACGACGAGGACGACCTGCGAGTCCGGCAGACTCGCCAGCTCCTCGCGCGCCGCGCCGCCCGGCGACTGCGCCGAGGCGACGGAGACAAGCGCGACGAGCAGGAGCGAGACGGGGAAGAGTCTTTTCATTGTCATTTAGTCCCTTGCAACTGAGACGAACTATGTGGGACGCGAGCGCGCGTCAAGGCTTCGCAGCCGCACGCGAACGCCGCTCGGCGCGCGCGTCGGCGACCATCTTCTTCACGTCGGCGAGGAGCGTGGGCGCGTGGTAGGGGATGCCGTCCTTGATCGTCCACTCGACGCCGCCCGTGTGAATTTGCTTGCCGTCGCGCACGATGTCAACTCCCGTGGGGTAGAGCACCTTCAGGTTTTCGAGCGGGTTGCCGTTGACGACGAGGAGATCGGCGGCGAAGCCGGGGCGGACGCGCCCCAAATGATCCTCCTGACCGAGTATCTTCGCGTTGTTGCCCGTCGCCTGCTGGATCACTTTCAGGGTGTGGAAGCCAGCCTCCTGCTTCAGCTCGAGCTCGCGGATCAAGCCGAAGCCGTACATCTGGTAGATGAACCCGGCGTCCTCGCCCGCGCCGATCAAACCGCCGCGCCGGTCGAACTCGCGGAGCGCAGCCATCCAGATACGGTAGTTCTCCTTCCAGTAGGTCTCGTCGGTCGAAGTCCAGCCCAAGAAGTATGAGCCGTGGTGACCGGCGTCTGGGCGGAAGTAGTCTTCGAGCGTCGGGTGCAGGTAGTCGGCGAACCACGGCTGCGTCTGCGCGCGTTGCAGGTCGCGGCTCGCCTCGTAGATGTCGAGCGTGGGGTCCCAGGCGACGTGCGCCTCGATCATCGCGTCGAGCACCTTCATCAGCCTGCCCCAGTCCGCCTCGCGCCAGAGGTGACCGGCGTAGCGGAAGCGATCCACCTCGTCCGAGTAGTTGTAGTCGGGCGGGAAGTTCTGCACACCATTTTCGATTGCGGCGTCGGGGATGCCGTACCAGTGCTCGATGGAGGTCGTGCCGAACTTGACGTCGTCCCAGGCGTTCGTCTCGGCGACCGCGGCGTGGTGCGCGATGCGCAAGCCCTGCTTGTGCGCCTCGTCCCACGCCGCCGCCATCAGGTCGCGCTCCATGCCGAAGAACTTGAGCCCGTCCACGCCCATCGCTTTGAGTTCGCGCACGCGCGCGCGCGCCGCCTCGACGTTGCGCGGCGTGTTCGGCTGACTCCACACCCCATAGACGAAGATGCGCGGGGCGGCGACTTCGCCGCGCGCGCTGCGCTCGCGCAGGGCGATGGTCTTGCGCGTATCCGAGCCCACGTCGCGCACGGTCGTGATGCCGCACGCGAGCCAGAGCTTCAGTTCGTAGTCGAGCGGCTGCGGCACGCCCGCGCGCTCCTCCTGGACGTGCCCGTGCAAATTGATCAAGCCGGGCATGACGTACTTGCCGGTCGCGTCAATCTCCGCCTCGCCCTGCGCGGGTCGGCGCGCCGTGCCGCTCGCGACCGAGACCGCGTCGAGCGGCACCATGTCGCGGATCGTGTCGCCCTCGACGACGATGTCGTAGGGACCGGAGACGGGCGTCGCGTTGCCGTCAATGACGAGCGCGTTGCGTATGACGAGGCGGCTGTAGCGGCGACCGGGCGTGACGTTCGTGCGCCCGGACTGCGCGGCGGTCGGCACGGTGACGGGAGACGCGAGGAGAGCGACGATGATCAGCGCGGCAAGGGGGAGTGTTCGTTGCATGATGTTGGTCGAGTCGGCGAGCGTTTCTCGAGTGCCTTAGATTCGGGCGTTCACCGCAGGGGCGCGGAGTTCGCGCAGGGTTTACGCGGAGAAGAAGTGATCTTAGATTCCGGATGCGAGATTTCAAATTTCAGCACCGGCTTTCTCTGCGCGACCTCTACGAACCCTCCGCGCCTCCGCGGTGAGTCTTAGAAACTTAATCACTCAAGGCTAGAAGAGTCGAGACCGCCTCATCCGAGAACCTCGCTCGCGCCGTCGCCCGGCTCGGTGACGATGATGGCGGCGGCGCGCCCGGTCGCGCGATTATATTCGCGCCCGACCGTTTCGCGGAACTCGTCGAGCGCCGCGCGGCGCACGAGGTTGACGGTCGAGCCGCCGAAGCCGCCGCCCGTCATGCGCGCGCCCAGCGCGCCGCCGAAGTTTCCGGCGATCTCGACCATCACGTCCAGCTCCGCGCAGCTCACCTCGTAGTCGTCGCGCAGAGACTTGTGCGAGCGATCCATCAGACGACCCAGCTCCCACAGATCGTTGCGGCGCAAGGCGTCCGCCGCGGCGAGCGTGCGCGCGTCCTCCGTGACGACGTGGCGGCAGCGGCGGCGCACGGGCTCGGGCAAAAGGTTTTCGTAGCGCTCGAACTCCTCGACGCTCACGTCGCGCAGCGCCTTGATGTCCGGCAGTTCGGCGCGCAGCAGCTCGACGCCGCGCTCGCACTCGGCGCGCCGCTCGTTGTAGGCGGAAGACGCGAGCGAGTGCTTGACGTTCGTGTCGCAGACGACGACGGCGGTCTCCGAGGTGTCTAACGGGACGAAGGAGGCTTCGAGCGAGCGGCAGTCGATCAGCAGCGCGTGCCCGCTGCGCCCCATGGCGGCGACGAGCTGATCCATGATGCCGACGTTCGCGCCGACCCAAGTGTGCTCGGCCTCCTGCCCCGCGAGCGCCAGCGCCACGCGCGAGACTTCCGCGCCGGAGACGGTCGCCAGCGCGAGACCCGCCGCGACTTCGAGCGCGGCTGACGATGAGAGCCCTGCGCCGACGGGCACGCTCGAAGTGACGGCGAGATCGGCTCCGCGCAGGCGCGCGCCGCGAGTCCCCAGCACGTTCGCGACGCCCTCCACGTAGTCGAGCCAGCGGCGGCGGCGGCGCTCGCCGGGGCGGTCAAGATCGAATTGAGCCTGCTCGTCGAAATCAATCGCGCGCACGCGCACCGTCCGATCCTCGCGCGCGGCGGCGGCGACGACCGTCTCGCGGTCAATCGCCATCGGGAGGACGAAGCCGTCGTTGTAGTCCGTGTGCTCGCCGATGAGGTTCACGCGACCGGGCGCGCGGAAGAGGCGCGGCGCGCGCGCGTACAGAGAGCGGAACGTCCGGCGCAGAGCGTCGCGGTCAATCAAGCGGCGTCGCCTCCCCTCTCCCGCGTCGGGCGTGCGCGGGGCAAGAAGCGTCGTCGGAGGCGGAGAGCGGCGCGCCGGCCGGGGCGTGGGCGGGGGGGCGCGGCTCGCCGTCGTTAGTGGTGTGCTTCGGGCGCATGGACGGTCGTCTCGGTGCCTGAGTCGTCGGGTTATGAAGTCGCATGATTGTAGCAGGGGGGGCGCGGGCGAGTCACCGCGTCCGCCCGGCGCGCCGAACTTTTTTCTTGCGCGGCGCGCGAGTTTAGTTTATTACGGTGGACAAACTTTTTCCGCAAGATCGAAAAGCAAAGGAGAGACTGACGATGGCGACTAAGAAGTCCGGATCGAAGGGCGGCGCGTCAAAGAAGGGCGGCGGCTCGAAGAAGGGATCAGCCGGGAAGAAGGGCGGGTCGAAGAAGGGCGGCGCCGGGAAGAAGGGCGGCGGCGCGAAGAAAGGCGGCGCGAAGAAAGGCGGCAAGAAGGGCGGCGGGAAGGGCGGATCGAAGAAGGGTCTCGTCCGCCGCGTGATCGCCGGAGCCGCGGCGGGTCTGGTGAGCGGCGCGGTCGCGGCGGCTCTGCCACCGCTTGAGAAGGAGGCTGGCATCAAGGAGGCTGGCGGCGGCGGCTCACAGTCGGGCGGCGGCTCGGGCGGCGAAGGCGGCGGAAGCCAGAGC
>JAIVGV010000061.1 GCA_020201365.1 Acidobacteriota bacterium | reverse complement strand
TGCAGCAGCTTCGGCATGAACGAGCGGAATCGTGACCCACTATTACTGCGTCGCTGCGAGATAGTATCCTCCGACTCGAAGAGATTATTCCTACAAAAGCTCGGCGGCGCGTGTGACTGGTACCGTTGGAGAGCTCGACTCCCCGGCCAGTTGGCATCTGCCCCCTAACCCCGCTTCCGGCTTCCGGTATTCGTCAGTTGCAACATTCCGGCTAATGACGAGGTATCAGGCTGCCTCGGGCGAGCGGTAAGACAAATGAGGGGCCTGCTATCACCGGGGGAAAGCAGGGCGCGGCTGGATCAAGGATGTCCCGCCTGAGACGGCTCGGACTATGGGCGTTGTGGAGGGCTCCGTCATCGTCCTCCACCCGCGCGAGGGCGGCATGAGCTACGAGATAGCGCCGCCGCCGCCCGACGTGCTCGACTGCCGGTGCAGACCCCCGACGTAGCCGATGACGGGTCGCGAGATCGCGTTGAAGTAGTCGTCGTAGGTCGAGCCGTTGCCGCCCGCGCCGTTCTGCGGCGCGCCCCGCCTGGCGCCGGCGGCGAAGCCCTCGGTGTTGACGCCGAACGGGAAGGCGTGGACGTTCGCGTTCCAGCGCGCGCGGTGATCAGCCAGCTCTTCGCCCTGCGCGAAGACGAGATCGCACGCCTCGACGACCGCCCGCTCGCTCCTTCGGAGCTGTCGCGCGTAAGGCGTCAGGTGCAAGGAGTCCGCGACGCAGTAATAGACGGCGAGGCTGCGCGGCGTGCGCACGCCCGTGTTCTCGACGTAGAGGACGCGGTCGCCCGCGCGCGCCAGCCGCGTCGCGATCTCCTGATGCCCCTGCCACGGAAAATCCCACCCAAGGCTTGAGATGAGAATGATGTCCCGCGAAGTCAACCTGCTTGACGGTCGCGACGTAACCGGGTCGCAGAGCGATCAGGGCGCGCGACGGGCAACGTCGGGCGGAGCGCGCGATCGAGTCCGGCTGCCCGAGTCGGGATGTCGGAATTCTCTCCGGCGTGTCAGAGCGGCACGGAGAGATTTTATGCATCAGTCATGACAACTCCGTCACGCGCGGGCGCGGTTGTGCGGGCAGTGATGCGCCGCTAGAATCGCGCGCATGTCACTCGACGCGGGCATCGAACGCGCGCTTGAGTTCCTGCGCCGCAGCCAGCTGCCGTCGGGCGAGTTCAAGGTCTATATGTCGCCCGACCTCAACCTGGAGCGTGATTGCGTCTTCGACAGTTCGCCCTTCCCGGCGGCGCTCATCGCCTACGCGCTCGGCTTCGCAGACCCGGCGGCGGTCGCCGACGTGCTGGACAAGGCTCTGCGCTTCCTGCTCTCCGAGATGGAGAGTTCGGGGCTGTGGCGCTATTGGACGAGGCGGCACCCGTCGCGCTCGACCATCCCGCCCGATCTCGACGACACCGCCTGCGCCTCGTTCGTGCTGCGCCGGCACGGCGTCCCCTTCCCGCCCAACCTCAAGCTGATCTTCGCGAACCGTAATCGGGACGGCATTTTCTACACGTGGGTGACCGCGCGATGGCTCCCGCCTCTCGTCCCCTCTTACTGGCGAGTGGTCTTGCGCCAGTGGCTGCACCCTTTGAAGCTCTACTACTTCTTCAAGCTGTTGGAGCCGACGAGGCACGACGTTGACTGCGTCGTCAACGCCAACGTCCTGTTCTACGCGGGCGAACGCCGGGAGACGCGGGCGGTGATAGATTACCTCGTCGCCATCTTCCGGCGGGGCGAAGAGGATCGTTGCGACGGCTGGTACTCGAACCGCTTCATGTTCTACTACGCCGTCTCGCGCAACTTCCACGTGGGCGTCGCGGCTCTCGGCGAAGTCCGCGACGAGTCGGTCGCGCGGATCGTCGCCGCCGCGAAGCCGGACGGGTCGGTCGGCGGCGGCGTCCTGAATACCGCGCTCGCCGCCTGCGCGCTGCTCTACTGGCGCGGCTCGCCGCCCGAACTGGAACGCGCCGTCCGCTTCCTGCTCGACGCACAGCGCGCGGACGGCTCTTGGTCTCGCGCGTCGCTCTACAGCGGACCGAAGAAGCTCTACGGCTGGGGCTCGGAGGAGTTAGTCACGGGCTTCTGCCTGGAGGCGCTCCTGCACTACCGCGCGGCGTGTTCGTGAGTTTTCGGCGGCGACGTTAAAGCCGCCCTCGGTATGGCTCGACATTTACTCCACGTCGGCTACGGGAAGGCGGGCTCCACGTTTCTTCAGGCGTGGTTCGAGCGCCACCCCGAACTCCGCTACACGCCCGACGGTCTCGGCGGCTTCAAGGACGTGTACGACCTATCCCGCCCCACGGGCAGAACGTACAAGTACTACGTGACCAGCTACGAAGGGCTCTCCCTGCCGGTCAGAAGTGCGGGCGGCATGCATCTGGATTTTGTGAGCGCCCGCCCCGTGCCCGAAACCGGCGCGAAGGGGAAGCAGGCGGAAGTCTGCTCGGTGCTCAAGAGCCTCTACCCGGAGAGCCGCGTCCTCATCGTCACGCGCGGGTTCAAGGGGCTGATCGTCTCCGGCTATTCGGAGTGCGTTAAGCTCGGCACGCGGCTGCACCTGCGCGACGTGTGCCGTGAGTTCTCGGAGTGCCTGCGGGTGGACGCCGACCACTACTGGGACTTCGACTATCTCATACGGCTCTACGCCGGGGCGTTCGGCGCGGAGAACCTGATCGTCATGCCCTACGAGCTACTCCGCGACGACGAGGACAGGTTCCTCGCCATCCTCGAAGAGAGGCTCGGCGTAGGGCACGCAGAGATCGAGCCGGGGCGTCTGAACCCTTCGCTCTCGCCGGAGGAGCTGTACTGGTATCCGTTAATCTCGCGCGCGGTCTCGGCGGCGGCGTCGCGGCTGGGCGGCGCGCGGTTTCAGAAAATATACCGCCGGTACGTCAGCCAGATACGCGGCAACAGGCTGCGCCCCCTCGTCAAGGCGCTGCGGCTCTTGCGCCCCGGCAGGAAAATCACCGACGCAGATTTCGCCGACGACATACTGCACTACTGCCGGGGGAAAGCCACGCTACTCAAGGCGAATCCGCTCTACGCCCCGTACGCCGCGGAGTATTTGTGGGACGAATAACGCGCCCCCCGACGAAGCAACGACCGCGACTTCAAAGGCGCAGCCCCCGAAGTTGACCTCGTAAATTTTTCCAAGCCGTCGCTCACCGCCCGCCGATTCGCATGAGAATGAGCTTGAACGCGTCCACGAAAACCCTCGTGTCCTTCGCCGACTGAGCCGCGCGGCGCGGGAAAAGAAGCAGTTGGGGCGCGACGACGAGCGCGTCGAGCGGGTATCGCCAGGACGACGAGAGCAGGAACGCCAGCGGGAAAAAGAGTTCGTAGTATTCCTGCATCACGATGTGAGACCTCTCCCGCGGCATGACGACGACGAGGTTCACGCCCCAGAGGCGCTTCCGCAGGTACGTGAGCAGCGCGTAATAACAGAGGAGCGCGACGGCGACGGGGCTGCCCGCGTGATAGAGCATCAGGCAGAACGACGCCGCCTCCGCCGGAAAGACGACGAAGTTGCCGAGCCTGTTGAGCCATGCTACTTTATGCCGTCGCGCGAAGGTGCGGAGATCGATCTTCTCGTCGTTACGCAAGTCGCCGAGCTGGTGCCACAGGATGCCGCGCACGCCGAAGCTGAGCGACCACGCCGCCGCCGCGACGAGCCAGAGCGCGTCCGCCGCTCCAGCCCGGCGGTAAACGAGCGCGACCGCCAGCAGCGTGGGGAACAGGTGCGCGCCGGAAGCGTCCGCCAGCAGCCCGAAGACGCCGCGACCTTTCAGCCTGACGGGCGGCAGCGAGTAGAGCGTGAAGACGACCCACGACGCGAGGTAGAGCGACAAGAGCAGCGGCTCGCCGCGCCAGCGGATCGCGGCGGCTGCGCCCGGCAGCACGCAGCACGCCAGCAGCGCCGCGACGGACGCCCGCGATTTCCCGACGAGTCGGTTCGCTTTACCGCTCGCCAGGTCGTCCTTAAAGTCGGTGAGGTCGTTGACGACGCTGACGTAAGCCGCGCACGCCGCGAGTGCGGCGAGCGCCAGCAGGAGCGACGGCAGCAGAGAGACGACCGAGATTTTTAAGAGGAACGCGGTCGCGTAGGCGGTGGCGAGGACCGGCGACAGCTTGAACTCCCACCACTCGGCGGCGCGGACGGTTCGCGACACCTCAGCCCCCCGACTCCGTGTCGGCAGGGGATTTTTCATGGCGCGCGTGTCCAACTGAAGACTTCCCCGTGCCCTTCTCGCGAAGATCAGACGGCGGCTCGCCGAGCACGACGCACGCGACTCGCAACCCCGCGCGCCGCTTCACGGTCGTCAGCACCTGCCCGGAGAGTTGGGGCGGGAGCGAGGAGCTGTGGGCGGGGGCAGCCGTCGCGCTCGCCGAGCGCGGTCACGGCGTCGCCGCCTACAAGACCGCGCTCGACGGGTCGCACCCGCGCATACGCCAGCTCGAATCTCTCTCGTGCGCCGTGCGCCGCCTGCCGCGCTTCTCGCTCTCGCAGCCGCTGACGACGCGCGCGCAACTGCTCTCGCTCGCGCCGCGGCTCGCGGCGCTCAGACCCGACCTCGTCGTCGTCTCGCAGGGCGACAACTACGACGGGCTGCACTTCGGATACCTCTGCCGCAAACTCCGGCTACCTTACACGCTGGTTAGCCAGAAAGCCACAGATCATTTCTGGCCCCCCGACCGCTCGCGCGCCTACCGCCGTGGGGTCTTCGCGGGGGCTGCGCGCTGCTTCTTCGTCTCGGAGCACAACCGACGCCTGACGGAGGATCAGCTCGGCGCGCCGCTCGCGAACGCGGCTGTCGTCAGGAACCCTTACCTCGTCCCGCCGGACGAACAACTGCCGTGGCTCGGCGGCGAAGAAGCGACGTTGCGCCTCGCCTGCGTCGCGCGCCTCTACCTGCTCGACAAGGGGCAGGACATACTGCTGCGCGTGCTGGCGCGCGAGAAGTGGAAGGGGCGCGCGCTCCACGTCTCCTTCTACGGTCGCGGCGTCAACCGCGACGGGCTCGTCGGCTTGGCGGCGCGGCTCGGCGTGCGCAACGTTTCGTTCGAGGGGCAGACCGCGGACGTGCGCGCCGTCTGGGCGACGCACCACGCGCTCGTCCTCGCTTCGCGAGCAGAGGGGCTGCCGCTCTCGCTCGTCGAGGCGATGATGTGCGCGCGCCCGGCGGTCGTGACGAAGGTCGGCGGCTGCGCGGAGGTCGTCGAAGACGGCGTGACGGGCTTCCTCGCAGACCCCTCGGAAGACTCGCTCGACGCCGCGCTCGAAGCGGCTTGGTCGCGCCGCGCCGAGCTGCGCGAGATGGGGCGGCTCGCCGCCGGGAGGATTCGCCGGCTCGTCCCCGCCGATCCCGCCGCCGACTTCGCCGACGCGCTCGCGCGCGCCGGACGCGACCGATCAGCCGCGCGCCGCGTGAGCGACGAGGGGGCGGGCGGGCGGCTCTCTTGAGATCGAGGGCGGCTCTCTTTAAGTGACGACTTCTTTCGCCGACGAACTTTTAACCGGCGCGCGACCCGCTTCATCTAACCGCGCGCCCGCACTGACCATAGCTCGGATGTCTTCAGTCAAAGATTACGCGGCGGGCGCAGCGATCAAGGGTCTCGTCTCCGTCATCATCCCCACCTACAACCGCGCCGAGTACGTCGTCGAGGCGATCGCGAGCGCGCTCGCGCAAGACCACGCGCCGAAGCAGATCATCGTCGTGGACGACGGCTCGACGGACGACACGGCGCGCCGCGTCGCCGCGTTCGGGGGCGTCGAGTATTGCCACCAGCCGAACCGCGGGCAGGGCGCGGCGCGCAACCTCGGGCTCGCGCGCGCGCGCGGCGAGTACGTCGCCTCGCTCGACTCGGACGATCTCTGGGACGCCGACTTCCTCTCGCGCAGCGTCGCCTGCCTCGAACGGTTCCGGCTCGATTTCGTCTTCACCAACTGGACGAAGGCGCGCGGCGCTGAAGTTTCCGCGAGCGAGTGGCTGCGCGACGGTAAGTGGCGCGCCTACCGGCGGCGGCTCGAGGGCGAGTGGTCGCTGCTCGCGCCCGCGGAGGTGCGCAAGCTGTTTCTCGAAATCTGCCCCGCGCCCTCTTCGTCGCTCGTCCTCCGCCGCGACGCAATCGTTACGGGGTGGGGCGAGCGGATGCGCGTCGCCGACGACTGGTATCTGCTCCTCGAAGCCGCGCTCACGCGCCCGCGCCGCGCCGCCTTCACGCTCACGCCCCGCTGGACGAAGCGCGCCGACGGCACGAACGTTTACGACGGGCAGCCCTACGTCGAGACCGTGCGCAAGCTCTACCTGCACGACTACGAGCTGTTCCGCCGCGACTTCCGCCCGCTGCTCACCCGCCGCGAAAGGCTCGCGCTCGCGCGCCGCGCCGCCGCCTACCGCCTGCGCCTACGCTTGCACGAAGCCGCCCGGACTGATCTCGGCGCGCGCCTCAGAATCCCGCTCCTGCTCGCGCGCCTGCGCGACCTTCTGAAGCACTCGTAAACAGCCGCGACTTTTTAAGCGCGCGCCTTTGGTGTGATAATCGCGCCGTGCTCCCAGTCCCCGAAGCGATCCGGCGCGTCGAGCGCGAGTCGCCGCGCCTCGCGGCGGAAGAGGTCTCGCTGCGAGACGCGCGCGGGCGCGTGCTCGCCGCAGACGTCGTCGCCGACACAGACCTCCCGCCCTTCGACCGCGCGCTGATGGACGGCTACGCGGTGCACGCCGCAGACACGCACGACGCGCCCGCCAACTTGCGCGTCGTCGGCGAGGCGGCGGCGGGTCGCGGCTGGCGCGGGCGAGTCGGCGCGGGCGAGGCGGTCAGGATCATGACGGGCGCTCCTCTCCCGACGGGCGCGGACGCGGTCGAGCAGGTCGAGCAGACGCGCGAGACGGAGGACGGCGCGCGCGTTCTCGTCGAGCGCGCCTGCGAGCCGGGGCAGTTCATCAGCCGGCGCGCGACCGAAGTGACAAGAGGTGAGACGATCCTGCGCGCGGGCGAGCGCGTCACACCCGCGATGCTCGCCGCGCTCGCGTCGTTCGGCTACGCGCGCGTGAGAGTTGCGCGCCGCCCGCGCGTCGCCGTGCTCGCGACCGGCTCGGAGCTGGTGCGCGTCGAGGAGACGCCCGGCGCGGACAGCCTGCGCGACTCGAACACCTACTCGCTCGCGGCTTACGCCGGGGCGGCGGGCGCGGACGCCGAGGCGCTCCCCTTCGCCGCGGACGACGAAGGGCTGCTGCGAGAACTCATCGCGGAAGCGGCGGACAGATCGGACGCGCTCGTGCTTTCGGGCGGCGTCTCGATGGGCGTTTACGACTTCACGAAGTCTGCCCTGCGCGCGCTCGGCGCGGAAATCTTCTTCGAGCGCGTCTCCCTCAGACCCGGCAAGCCGACCGTCTTCGCGCGGCTCGCGAACGCGCGCGGCACGCTCGTCTTCGGGCTGCCCGGCAACCCCGTCTCCGTCTCCGTCACCTTCAACCTCTTCGCGCGCACCGCGCTGCTCGCCATGCAGGGCGCGACCGAGACGCGACTCGCGGAGCACCGCGCCGTCCTCGCGCGCGACGCGAAAGGCTCGGTCGAGCGCGCGAGCTACCTGCCCGCGACCGTTTCGACGGACGACGCCGGTCGCCTCCTCGCCGAGCCTCTGAAGTGGCAAGGCTCTTCGGACTTCGTCGCCTTCACGCGCGCGACCGCGCTCGTCGTCGTCCCCGAAGGCGCGCGACGAATCGAGGCGGGCGAAGTCGTCACCGTCCTGCGCCTGCCGGAGTAGTTTGAGCGGTCGGACTAACGAACATGGCGAAGAAGAAACTTTCGCACGTTGACGCGGGCGGGCGCGTGGCGATGGTGGACACGACGGCGAAGGGCGAGACGGTGCGCCGCGCCGTCGCCTCGGCGCGCGTCCTGATGTCGAAGGAGGCGGTCGCAGCCGTCCGCGCGCAACGCACGCCGAAGGGCGATCCCCTAGAGGCGGCGCGCCTCGCGGGCGTGATGGCAGCCAAGCGCACAGCCGATCTCATCCCGCTCTGCCACACGCTCCCGCTCACGCACGTTGACGTGCGCGCGACGCTCACCGGCGAAGGGGTGTATCTGGAAGCCGAGGCGAAGACGCGCGCGCAGACCGGCGTCGAGATGGAGGCGCTGACGGCCGTCGCGGTCGCCGCGCTCACCGTTTACGACATGTGCAAGGCGGTTGACAAGGCGATGACGATCACGGACGTGCGACTTGAGTTGAAGACGGGCGGGAAGTCGGGGGATTACAGGAGAAAACGATGAAGTCGGAACGAGGGACGATGAACTGAAGGCAATAGGTTTTACTTCGTCGTTCCGCGTTCCGCTTCATCGTTTCAACCGGAACATTCGCCAGCCCGCCCGCGTTTATCTTCGGTGTCCGGCTGTTCCACTTTCGCGCCGCGCGGCGTAGAATGGCGGCACGGTAAAAGTTTCGCGAGACGAGCGGAGACGACCGATGAGGAAATTTCAGATCGCGAAGGACGCGCGCCCGCAGGCGATGTCGCTCCTTGTTGCCGCGGCGCTGTCAGTCGCGCTGTGGTTCGTGCCTTACGCCAGCCTGCTCACCTACCCGTTCCAGCTCTTCGTCACCTTCATACACGAGGGCGGGCACGCGCTCGCCGCGGTGCTGACGGGCAACTCCGTGCGATCCTTGAGCGTGAGCCTCGACGCGAGCGGGCTGACGG
>JAIVGV010000060.1 GCA_020201365.1 Acidobacteriota bacterium | reverse complement strand
GTTTAGGGGTTGGGGACAAAGGACGAAATTCTTTTTCTTCCCTAACCCCTGACCCCTAACCCCCAACCCCCGCTCTCAAAGTTTGCGCAGCACTTCGAACAGGTCTTCGTTGTCGGGCTGGTCGCCGATGTCGTGGATGTCCTTGTAGGCGATCTTGCCCTGCTTGTCCACGATGAAGAGCGCGCGCTCGGAGATGCCGTCCGCCTCGCGGTACGCGCCGTAAGCCCGCGCCACCTCGCCCTTCGGGTGGAAGTCGCTTAAAAGATCGTAACTGAGTCCGCCCAGTGACTTCGCCCAGGCGGCGTTGCACGGAACCGAGTCAACCGAGATGCCCAGAACCTGGGCATCGTAGCCTTTGAAGCGATCCAAGTCCGCTTCGTAGGCTGGCATCTGCACGGTTCAGACGGGCGTCCACGCCAGCGGGTAGAACGCCAGCACCACGTTCTGCTTGCCGCGGAAGTCCGAGAGGCGCACCTTCTTGTCTTTCGCAAGGTTGCTCTTCAACTCGAAGTCCGGGGCGATGTCTCCGACCTCAGGCATCTGCGAGATACCTCCTTTCGGGCTCACGCCCGACGTTGTTGGGTTAGGGATACCGCCTCAAAGACTACGCGCAAAAGCCGACCGATTCAAGCTCCTGCCTCTCACATTTCTGTCACCGCGGGTGACGCCGTTTACAACGCGCGTCGGCGCGGCTAGAATGCCTCGACCGCGACAGCCGAGCCGTCTGACAGAGCTCTGCGCGCGCCCGTCCAGCAACGCCGAAGGAGAGAGATGACGAAACACCCCCTCGGGCTGATCGCCCCGCAGCAACGCCGCACGACGCGGCGTCGGAGAACGCGCGCCAACCTTCTGCTCTCGTCGCTCGCCTGTGCGCTCGCCTTCTGCCTGCTCTCCGCCGCGCCGTCGGCGGTGCGCGCGCAGAGCGCCGCCTCGGCTGATCTCGTCGTGACCAAGAGCGGCGACGATTCGGCTCCCGTCGGCGGGCAGATCACGTACAGCGTCGTCGTCACCAACGCCGGACCTGACGCCGCCGCCAACGTCGTGCTCGCCGACGCGATCCCGGCGCACACCACGTTCGTGAGCGACTCGACAACCCAGGGCACGGCGACGTCCGACGGCACGACCGTCACCGCCAACTTCGGCAACATCGCCGCCTTCGAGAGCGCGAGCCTCACGCTCGTCGTCTCGGTCAACGGCGACACGCCGCGCGGCACGACGATCACGAACACGGCGACCGCCACCTCCGACACGCCCGATCCCGATCCGGGCAGCAACTCGGCGACCGCCAGCACGGCGGTGTTCGGACCGTTCGCCGGCGACGTGCTCATCAGCGAGTTCCGCTTCCGCGGACCCGGCACGCCGGACGCACAGGGCGAGGACAGCGCGCTCGACGAGTTCGTCGAGCTTTACAACAACACCGACTCGGACATCCTCGTCTCCGGGCAGTCGGGCGGCTGGGCGCTCGTCTCCTCCGACGCCGCCTCGACGCCGAAGTTCGTCGTCCCGAACGGCACGCGCATCCCGGCGCGCGGTCACCTCCTCGCCACGGGCTCGGGCTACAGCCTCGGCGCCTACCCCGCCGACGGGACCAACACCGCCACGGGCGACGTGACTTACGACACCGACATCCCGGACGACGCGGGGATCGCGCTCTTCAGGACGGCTGACCCCTCCGGCTTCGTCATGGCGAACCGGCTCGACGCGGTCGGCTTCAGCGCCCCGACCCCGGCCACCGTCCGCGTCGCCGCCGTCGCCGACCCGCTCTTCACCGAGGGCGGCGGGCTCGCCGTCGCGCCCGTCACGGTCGGCGCCGAACACAGCTTCCTGCGTCGGCTCGAGAGCGGGCGACCGCAGGACACGGACAACAACGCCGCGGACTTCGTGCTCGTCGCGACCGACGGCAACCAGACGCTTCAGTCGGCGCGGCTCGGCGCGCCGGGTCCCGAAAACACCTTCAGCCCGCCGCAGCACAACGATCTCGTCAGAGCCAGCCTGATCGAGCCGACGCTGCCCTCCGATCAGACGCCCAACCGCGAGCGCGCCGGCTCGGGCGACTCCGGCACGCTCTCGATCCGCCGCCGCTTCACGAACTTGACGGGCACGACGATCACGCGCCTGCGCTTCCGCGTCGTGGACATCACGACGCTCGGCTCCCCGGCCGTCGCCGCGCCGCAGGCTGACGTGCGCCTGACCGACTCGGACGACTTACCGATCACGACGAGCCGCGGCGCGCTCACCGTCAAGGGGACCGTCCTCGAAGAGCCGCCCGCGCACCCGCTCGACGGCGGCTTGAACGCGAGCGCCGTCGTCCAACTGCCGGGCGGCGTGCTCGCCGACGGCGACACGCTTGACGTGCAGTTCGTGCTGAAGGTCGCGCACGCCGGGCGCTTCCGCTTCTACGTCAACGTCGAGCCGGTGCTGGCGCCGCCCGAAGAGGGGAGCGCCCCGCTCAAGTCGAAGACGAAAGCGCCCGCGGGCAGCAAGAGCGTCAAGTCGCTCCCGCCGAAGTGAGCGCGCTCGAAGACGCGCCGCCGCCCCGGTAACACTTCAGGCGCATGGAGACCGCGACCGTTACGGTGACGCGGCGCGGCGCGGATCGCGCGCGCGCCGGACACCTCTGGATTTACCGCAGCGACGTGGCGGACGCTTCCGCCGCGCGGGGCGGCGCGACCGTGCGCGTCACGGACGAGCGCCGCCGCTTCGTCGCGCGCGCCTTCTACAGCGACGCCTCGGAGATCGCGCTCCGCCTCCTCACGCCCCGCGACGAAGAGATCGACCGCGAGTGGTGGCGCGCACGCCTGCGCGCGTGCTTCGCGCGCCGCGCGCGCGTCGTCGAAGGCGCGGACGCCTACCGGCTCGTCTATGCAGAGGGCGACGCGCTCCCCTCCGTCATCGTTGATCGCTACGGCGACGTGCTCGTCCTGCAAACGCTCTCGCAGGGCGCGGAGGCGATCAAGGATCAGCTCGCCGGGCTGCTCGCCGAAGAGTTGCAGCCCCGCGCCGTCGTCGAGCGCAACGACGTGCGCGTGCGCCGTCTCGAAGGCTTGGAGACGCGCGCCGGCGTGCTCTTCGGCGACGCGCCCGCCGAGATCGAGATCAACCAGCACGGCGTGAAGTTCCTCGTCTCGCCGCTCGGCGGCCAGAAGACCGGCGCTTTTCTGGATCAGCGCGAGAACCACCTCGCCGCGCGCTCCTACGCCTCGGGGCGCGCGCTCGACTGCTTCACCTTCAACGGCGGCTTCGCGCTCTCCGTCGCCCCGGCGTGCGAGTCCGTCCTCGCCCTCGACATCTCCGCCGAAGCGTTGACGACGGCGCGGCGCAACGCCGGGCTGAACGGCGCCTCGAACGTCGAATTCCGCGAGGCGAACGTCTTCGACGCGCTGCGCGAGATGCAGGACGCGCGCGAGACGTTCGACGCCGTCATCCTCGATCCGCCCGCCTTCGCCAAGAACCGCGCGAGCCTTCAGGCAGCCGCGCGCGGCTACAAGGAGATCAACCTGCGCGCGCTGAAGATGCTCGCGCCCGGAGGCGTGCTCGTCACCTGCACCTGCTCCTACCACGTCGGCGAGCAGATGTTTTTAGAAGTCGTCGCCGCCGCCGCGTCGGACGCGCGCCGCCGTTTGCAGATCGTCGAGAAGAGGATTCAGGCGCGCGACCACCCCGTGCTCGCGACCGTGCCGGAGACGCTCTACCTCAAGTGCCTCGTCGCGCGCGCGATTGATTGATCGGGAAAGTGAAGGGCGGGAAGTTTCGTCTAGCCGGTCGGGTTGGCGCGCACCATCTCGGCGAGGCGGCGGGCGTCGGGGAAGGAGTCGAGGGCGCGGAGCAGTTGCGGGTCGCCTTCGAGGACGGTGCGCAAGCCCGCCTCGCTGCCGTAGGCTGCGGTGACGATCTCTTCGCGGATGCGCAGGCGCGCGTAGTCGGCGTCCGAATCGATCTGCGCGGGCGTCAAGCCGAAGGTCTCCTCGTCCTTGCGGACGAAGTCGCGGAAGGCTTCGAGCACGCGGTCGGTGACGGGAAAGTCGGTCGCGCGCGGGTGCTGACCGTAAGAGACTTTCTCCACCCGGTAATTTTCGAGCCCCTGAACCTGACCCGCCGCCAGCTCGCGCGTGAAGTGGAACGCGGCTTCGAAGATGCGCACGCGCGCGGGCGACGCCACGTCCAACGGCTTCGCCTCGATGTCGGGCGTGATGCCGCCGCCGCCGTAGAAGACGCGCCCCCCGGCGGTGCGCACGGCGGGACCCGTCGGCGCCGGACTCGGCGTCGGCTGCGGCGTCGGCTGCGAAGCCGTGTTGACGTTCGGCTGACCGGGCAGCGAAGGCGAGTGCGGCGCCGAGGGCGCGGGCTCGTCCGAGGGGTCGTGGCGGACGTAGTAGTCGTAGAGCGAGCCGCCCGAATAGTCGCGCTGGATCGAGCGACCGTAAGGCGTGAAATACTTTTGTGTCGTGAGCGTGAGCCCGTCGCCGTATGGCAGCGTGAAGAGGTGCTGCACGAGCCCCTTGCCGAAACTCGTCTCGCCGACGATCAAGCCCCGCCCGTAGTCCTGGATCGCGCCCGCGACGATCTCCGACGCCGAAGCCGTGTTGCGGTTGACGAGGACGACGAGCGGGAAGTCGGTCGAGCCGTCGAACTCCGTGTTCTTATAGACGAGCGTCTGCGCGTTCTCGGTGCGACCTTTGACGGAGACGACGGGCACGCCGCGCGGCAGGAACTGTCCGGCGACCTTGATCGCCTGCGGCAGCAAGCCGCCCGGGTTGTTCCTGAGATCGAGGACGAGCTGCGTCATGCCCTGGCGCTTCAGGGAGTCGAGCGCGTGCTCCAACTCGTCGCTCGTCTCGGAGCCGAAGCCGCCGGTCAGCGCGACGTAGCCCGTGCCGGGGCGGATCAGGTAGGAGGTGCGGATGGTCGGCTGCGGCACGGCGTCGCGGATGATCTGTATGTAGAGCGGAGCCTGCGCGCCCGCCCGCTCGACCTTGATCGTGACGGGCTCGCCCCTCTCGCCGCGCACGGCTTTCGAGACCTGCTCGCCCGACCAGTCGCGCGCGTCACGCCCGTCAACCTCAACGATCTTGTCGCCGTAGCGCAAGCCGGCTTTGTCCGCCGGGGTGTCGGCGACGACCGACTGGACGTAGACGGCGTCGCGGTGGCGCAGGATGGTTACGCCGATGCCGTAGAAC
This sequence comes from Acidobacteriota bacterium, assembly GCA_020201365.1. Classification (GTDB taxonomy): domain Bacteria; phylum Acidobacteriota; class Blastocatellia; order Pyrinomonadales; family Pyrinomonadaceae; genus JAIVGV01. The sequence goes on along the minus strand of JAIVGV010000060.1, from coordinate 3,520 downwards.
TCCGCCTCGTGATCCTGCTTGAGCCGGTCGAAGTCGGCTTTGGTGAAGAAGGTCGAGTGCGGGTCGAGCGTCGAGAGCATCCCCTGGATGGCGGCTTGGCTCGCCTTCTCGTAGTCAATCTCGTCGGCGTAGTTGTCGCCGACGGCGGCGAGCGCCTCGTCGTAGTCGCGCTCGATCTCGCGCTCGCCTTCGGGCAGGGAACTCCCCTGCGAGACGTCCGGCACGCGCCACGCGCGGCGCGTCAGCAAGCCGCCCGTGACCGCGCCCGCCGCCAGCACGAGCGCGAGCGCGACCCAGCCGAAACCGATCTCTCTGCGACGTTCAGCCATCAACACACACACTCACGCGGAGGAGAGCTCCCCGGCGGGAATTCTAACATCGGAAAGCCGCGGAGCGTAAATCGAGTGAACAGTAAATAGTAAATAGTGAATAGTTAAATCCGGAGGCGGGCGCGGACGGGGTGCTGTGTTATCCTCGCCCGACGCGGCTCGTGAAAAGCGAAGCCTGCTCTGTCTATTCACTATTTACTATTCACTATTCACCGCTTTCGAGAATGGCTGACACGCCCTTCCTCTCGCTCGTCATCCCCGCCTACAACGAGGCGGCGCGGCTCGGCTCGACGCTGGCGCGCGTCTTCGAGTACCTGAACGCGCAGGTTTACGCGAGCGAGGTCATCGTCGTTGACGACGGCTCGGCGGACGAGACGGCGCGCGTCGCCGAAGAGGGCTTCGCGTCCGCCGGTCGCACGCGGGCGCGCCTCGTGCGCGTCGGCGAGAACAAGGGCAAGGGCAACGCCGTGCGGACGGGGCTGCTCGCGGCGCGCGGTCGCGTCGGACTGTTTTCGGATGCCGATCTCTCGACGCCGATCACGGAGACGCCGAAGCTCGTCGGTCGCCTACGCTCCGGCGAGTGCGACGTGGCGTTCGGCTCGCGCGCGCTCGACCGCAAACTGATCGGCACGCGCCAGCCGTGGACGCGCGAGCAGAGCGGGCGCGTCTTCAACCTCGCCGCGCGGCTCGCCACGCGCCTGCCGTTCTGGGACACGCAGTGCGGCTTCAAGGCGTTCCGCATGGACGTGTGCCGCCCCGTCGTCGAAGCCGCGCGCATTGATCGCTTCGGCTTCGACGTGGAGTTGCTCTACGTGGCGCACGCCGCCGGGCTTCGTCTGCGCGAAGTGCCCGTGCGCTGGGACGACGTGGCGGGCAGCAAGGTCACGCTCAAGACCGGGCTCGACGGCTTTCTGGAACTGCGCGAGCTGAGGCGGCAGGCGAAGGCGGGCGTGTACGACGAAGCGATCCGGCGCGCGCGCGCACTCGCCGCGTCGCCGCGGGCGCGCGCGCCCATCCCTTTCGACGAGAGCGGGCGCGTGCCGAGCGACGTGTCGGCGGAGCTGGCAGACAGCGCGCGTAGGATTTGAAGAGGGCGGAATGAGGGCGGGCGGCGGACTCATGCGACGAGCGCGGCGGGCTCTTCGCGGCTTGCGCGCCCGTCGCGCAGGCGCGAGACCTCCGAGACGATCTCGTCGATCCGGTCGGTCGTGAAAGGCTTGGTAAGCATCCAGTTGACGCGCGCGTCGGCGCGCTGCGCGTCGCTGAAGGATTCGCCCCAGCCGGTGATGACGGCGAGCGGGATCTCCGGGTCGCGCTCGCGCACGAGGCGCGCCAGCTCCCAGCCGCTCATGCCGGGCATCCCGATGTCGGTGAACACGGCGTCGAAGTCGCCCGCGCCGAGCAGCGCGAGAGCCTGCGCGCCGTCGCGCGCCGCGGTCGTCTCGCAGCCCGACTCGCCGAGGATGTCGCAGAGTAGCTCCCGCACGAATTCTTCGTCGTCAACCACCAGGATACGCACCCGACTCTCCCCCCCGGGCGCGCACGCGCCTGCTTGTTCTTCGACCGCGCGCCGCGCCTCCTCGCACAGCGGCAGAGTGATCCGGAACGTCGTCCCGCGACCGACCTTCGACGCGACCTCGATGTTGCCGCCGTGGCGGAGCACCACGCCGTAGGAGACGGCGAGTCCGAGCCCCATCCCGCCCGCGCCCTTCGTCGTGAAGAACGGATCGAAGACGCGCCCGCGCACCTCCTCCGGCATCCCCGCGCCCGTGTCGCGGACGGCGATGACGACGATCTCGCCGCGCTCGACCGACGACGAGAGCGCGAGCGTGCCGCCCGCGGGCATCGCGTCCAAGGCGTTGAAGATCATGTTGACGAGCACGTCGCGCAGCTCCGCGTCGTCGCCGAGGACTGTGGCGCGCGAGCGGTTGTCGAGTTCGAGCCGGACGGACGCGCCCGCCGCCTCCGCCGCGTCCTTCCAGCGCGGGCTCGTCATCTCGGCGACGTCCAAGAGCAACTGATCCACGTCCACGCGCTGGAAGTCGCGGGCGTGGCGCTGGCGCGCGAAGTCCTGTATGCGCTTGACGGTTCGCGCGCCGCCTTCGGCTGACTTGATGATGATCTCGAGCCCGCGCTTGGTCGCCGGATCGTCGGCGCGGCGCGCGAGCAGTTGCGCGCGACCGAGGATGGCGGTGAGGCAGTTGTTGAAGTCGTGCGCGACGCCGGAGGCGAGCTGCCCGAGCGCCGACATCTTCTCGACCTGCACGAACTGCTCGCGGATGCGCTCCTGCTCGGCGATGTAGCGGTTCAGCTCCTCGACGTGGAGGCGCGCCTGCCTGGCTTGCTCCTCGGCGATCTCGATCTGCCGCAGGTAGGTGCGGTAGGTGAAGTAGAGCGTGCCGATGACGGGCAGCGTGAAGACGATGGAGTAGAAGCCGAGCGCCTCGACGAGCCCGGCGATGATCGCCGCGCCCGACGCGCCCGCCACGTAGGTGACGGAAGTCCACAGGTAGCCGCGCCGCCACGTCGCGAAGACGGGCGCGCCCGTCTTGAGCGCCTCGCAGACGGCGGCGAGACCGGAGTTGACGGTGAACTGCGCGAGCACCATCAGGCAGAGCGCGAGGACGTGCGCGCCCGTCAGCAGCAAGCTGCGCTCGCGCCCGACGAACTGCTCCCAGACGTGCGCCGTGAGGAAGGTCGAGACGGCGAGCATCGAGGCGTTGAAGGCGGCGGTGCGCAGGCGCACGCGCGAGCGCGCCGAGTAGCAGAACGCCTCCGCCCCCGCGACGAGCACGGCGGGCGCGCCGCCGTAGAGCAGCATGATGAGGAAGATGAAGGTGTCCGAGACCGTGATCGAGGAGCTGATGCGCGGAATCTTGACCGCGACGCGCGAGCCGAGCGCGACGGTCACGAGCGCGAGCAGGAGGAACTTGAGATCGAGGTGCGAGGAGCGCAGGCGCAGCGCCGCGTCGAGGCAGGCAGCCGCGCCCGCGGCGACCACGACCCACATGTAGGGCTTGACGAAACGATCTCGGCTCATCTCAACTTCCCAGCCCGCGCTGCGTGCGCGGCGGGGCAGCTTCCTCGCGCGGTCCGGGGAGAGGGCGGCGCGCGTTCGAGAGGTCTTGCGGCGAAAGAGCGGGGTGAGAGCCGCGGGACAAAATGCCCGGCCGCGGGGCGTTCTTCCGCGG